>DASUFX010000019.1:0-19440 GCA_036274355.1 Kofleriaceae bacterium
CGCGGGTGCGATCTGCTGCGAAGCCGGCTGAGCGTCACCCCTCGTACTGCAACTTGTGGAGATCACGAGCAGGATCGCCCCAATAAAGTGGGAACCGATCCATCTGTCGGGTGTCATAGCACCTCGTGGAGGGCTGTCTGGTCCTCCAGTAGCAACGAACGAGACACACGAGCGGTTGATTCCGTTGCAGGCTTTCAAAATACCTTCTACCGTTCGAATCGTACGGAGGATCCGATGAGTTACAGCGACTTCTCTTCGTGGCCGAGGGATCAAGAGCAGACGTTCGTCGTGTACGAACAGCATGCCACCGAGTCCTCGAAGAAGGCCGTCTCGGCCGGCATCATCGGCGGCGTCCTCTTTCTCATGCTGATGATCGGTATCTACGCCGGCGTCGAGCCCGATAAGAAGGACCTCTCGAAGGACATGAACATGTCCAACCTGTCGAAGAGGTCGACGAAGAAGGTCGACGCGCCTGCACCGGCCCCGACGCCCACGCCCGCGCCCGCGCCGTCGGCCGCTCCGTCGGAAACGCCGCCGGCTCCCGCCGCGCCTGCTGAAGGCGCGAAGTAAGGCTACAGTCCGCGGGCGCCGACGGCGCTCGAGATGAGGACAGCGCGAGTTCTTTTGATCGTCGCGATCTGCGCGTGCGGATCGCGGCCGGTCGCCGAGCCGAAGGCTGCGGAGCAGATCGCGATCATCGCGGCCGAGAGTGGGCCGCAAGGGGCACGGCTCGTCGTGCTCGACGAGCATGGCGATCGCCGCTTCGAGCTCGTGCGCGGTGCCGATTCGCTCGCGCGCGACACCCATCCGGCGGTGTCACCGAACGGCACGTGGATCGTGTTCGCATCGAGCCGCGGCCGTTCGCTCTCGGAGACGAGCCTGTGGATCGCGCCGCTCGCGGCGGATGCCGAGCCCGTGCAGCTCACGCATGGTGCAGGGATCGACAGTCATCCGACGTGGACGCGCGATGGAACCGCGATCGTGTTCGCGTCGACGCGCGAGGGTGGTGATTTCGATCTGTACCGGCTCGCGATCGATCATGGACATGCGCGCGGCGAGCCCGAGCAGCTCACGCATGGCGCGGGACACGAGGTCACGCCGACGATCGCCGGTGACGGCTCGATCATCTATTCGGCGGTGACGCCGGTCGGCGACGGTGCCGAGAGTCATCTCGAGCGCCGGAGCAGCGACGGCACGATCACGCAGCTCACCGATGGGCCGGCCGATGCGTCTCCGGCCGTGTCGCCCGACGGCCGCACCGTCGTGTTCGCGCGGCCGAAGGAGCACAACGGAATGCCCGACGCGGAGCTATGGATGATGCCGCTCGCCGGCGCGCAAGCGGAACAGCTCGTCGATCTCCCGCTTACCGACGAGAGTGGCCCGGTGTGGTCGCCCGACGGTCGCTTCCTGTTTGCGACGAGTGTGCTGCGCGGGGCTGCGGGCAACCCGGTATTTTCATCGGTGATCGTGATCGACATGCGCGCGGTGCCGCTCACGGCGCGTGTGCTGAACGATCGCGTCGGTGCGGTGGCACGGCTTACTCCCGCCGTCACGAGAGTGCCACTGGACGCTAGCGCGCTCGCGTCCGATCCAGAGTACCTTCCCGAGCTCGTTCGCATGATGGCCAAAGCGGTGGCTGCTCAGAAGGCCGACCAGAAGAACCCATGACTCGATTGGCGCTTCTCGTCGCTGTACTAGCCGCGTGCTCGTCGAAACCCGACGTCGAGCATCCAGCGGCTGCGCAGCTCGCGCCGCTCTCGCTCGCGAAGGACCAGCACATGGTGCTCGTGCCCGAGGGCCAGTACATCGCCGGCTCCACGCCCGAGGAACGATCGGCCGCGTACGACGATTATCGCGACACGGCGGGGCAGGACACCGCGCGCGAGAAGAAGTGGTTTGAAGGCGAAGAGGATCGGCACGTCGTCGAGATTCCGGCGTTCCGGATCGATCTGATGCCGGTGACGCAGGTCGAGTACGCCGAGCTCGTCGCCGCGAAGCTCGCGCCGCCGCCGTCGATCGATCAGGCCGCGTGGCAGGCGCAAGGCTTCGTGCAGGACTACTCCGTCGTCGAGCGCTTCAACTGGCGCGACGGCGCACCGCCGGCGGGGCGCGAAGAACATCCGGTCGTGCTCGTCACCTGGGACGAAGCTCGAAAGTACTGCGAGTGGCGCGGCACGCTCGTGGGTGAAACGCGCAGGCTGCCGACCGAGGGCGAGTACGAGAAAGCGGCGCGTGGTGACAGCGGGATCGCGTATCCGTGGGGCAACGTGTTCGAGCCGGAGAAGCTGAACAGCGCAGTGAAAGGACCGGGCGACACGACGCCGGTCGGCCAGTTCGTCGATGGCAAGAGCCCGTATGGTCTGCTCGACGTCGCCGGCAACGTGTTCCAGTGGACGTCGACGAAGTTCAAAGACGGGCACATGACGGTCAAAGGCTCGGCGTGGGAGGACTACGGCGGCGTCGGGCGCGGTGCATCGCGCCACGGTCGCCCGGTCGGTGCACGCCACGTCATCGTCGGCTTTCGCTGCGCGGCACCGGCGTGACCATGGTCGCGGGCGCGATTGGCAGGCGCGTGGTCGACGCAACGGCGTCGGCGATCATCGTGCACGGCGGAGCCGGTGAGGTCACCGCGGATCGGTTCGCGCGCTTGCGCGAGGGTGCACGCAAAGCCGCCGAAGCAGGCGACGCGATCCTGATTGCAGGTGGCAGCGCGCTCGATGCAGTGGTCGCTGCCGTGCGCGTGCTCGAAGACGATCCCGAATACAACGCCGGAACCGGTTCGGCGCTCACGTGCGATGGCGCGGTCGAGACCGACGCGTCGATCATGGACGGCTCGACGCAACAGGTGGGTGCGGTCGCGGCTGTGCCCGATCTCGGCAATGCGATCGCACTCGCACGCGCCGTGCTCGATTCCGAGCACGCGATCCTCGCTGGACCTGCGGCGTGGCGATTTGCTGCCGAGCACGGCATCACGCCTGCGCCGGCGGGCTCGCTCGTCACCGAGCGCATGCGCACGCGACTGGCCACGGCGCTCGCGACGAAATCAGGCGGCACCGTCGGTGCGGTCGCGCGCGATCGCGCCGGCAAGTACGCTGCCGCGACGTCGACCGGCGGCATCGTCGGCAAGCGATCCGGACGCGTCGGCGACTCGCCGATTCCCGGCGCTGGCACGTGGGCCGATGCACGTTGCGCGATCTCGGCGACGGGTGATGGCGAGGCAATCCTGCGCGTCGCGCTCTCGCGATCGATCGCGATGCGCATCGCGGGCGGGAGCGAGCTGCGCGCTGCAATCACCGAATCGCTGCGCGAGCTGCAAACGATCACGGGCGGCAGTGCGGGCGTGATCGCGATCGATGATCGCGGTGTGCTTGGCGTGCAACTGTCAGCCACGATGCCGATTGCTCATGTCGTGCGCGGCGAAACGATCGCTGCGAACGACAGCATGGGCGAGCAGATCACGTGAATCGCGATCGCGCGTGACACGAGCGCGCGCGCGTTGCGCACAAACGTGAATCGCCGCGCGGTGAACGGCATGCGATGCGTGAAAACACGCGTCTATCGCGGCCCACAGCGTGCACACGGAACGAGCGAGCAAAACCGATGTGACAAGGTGTCTCGATCGGCTGCTCGACCGGCCACTGCGACAGCCGTCGATGTCGCGGGAAACCGCAGCGGTTACGTACATCTAGAGCGATACCTACATCGGCCTACTTCGTGCTTTGGCCGCGCGGCACATTCAGTTCGTTTGCCTGGGAGATTCTTGAAAATGCTTGGTTCGCTTAAGGCCGTTACGGCCATTTCTGTTCTGTCGATTGCTGCGTGTGCTTCGAGTGGTGTGGAAGACGAGCTTGCTGGGGAGACCGCGGATGATGCCGCGCTCGATGGCAAAGCAGATGGCGCCGTCGATGGCGCGTACACGTACTTCGAGATCTATCGCGATCTCCGCAAGTGCAGCTCGCCGAGCTGCGGTGGCTACTTCCTTCATCGCTTGAATCGCACGAGCACCGTTTGTCACAACGGCTCGACGCGCTGGAGCTGCTACGTCCCCGGTCTGGATTGGACCGAGTCGAAGCTGCCCGACGAGCTGCAGGCGTCGCTGATCGACGCTGCCGGTCGCGATGCGACGGCGCAGGGCGTCCTCGCGATCGTGCGCGGCCGCTTCGCGCCGCAGTCGTACAGCGGCTACGGCAACCTCGGCCGCTTCATCGTGACCGAGGCGTGGGTCGCCGAGAACGACGCGGTTTCCGAGGGCGTGTTCACGCGCGTCCACGACAACGGCGTCCGCTGCATCACGGCGCCGTGCCCGACGATCGGTGAGAAGGGTCTCAACACGTCGCGCACCGCGAACGTGCACGGCCTCGACTGGTCGGTTGGCGGCTTCGATGACGATCAGATCTCGAAGCTCTCGACTGAAATGGTCGCGATGCCGTACGGTATCCTGATCGCTGGCGATCGCTACACGTTCAAGGAGAACAACGTGAAGGCGAAGGGCCGCACCGTCACGGCCGCGTATCGCCGCCTCGTCGATCAGACCTGCTACGTCGGTGGCTGCTCGAGCCAGATCTGCTCGGACCAGGACGGCGTGATCACGACGTGCGAGTGGAAGGACGAGTACGCCTGCTACCAGACCGCGACCTGCGAGCGTCAGCCCGACGGTCTCTGCGGCTGGACGCCGACGGCGGAGCTCGACGCCTGCCTCGGCCAAAACTAAGCGCTTTTCGCTTAGCTATTCGTATTCCGGCGCCGCCCACCAGGGGACTTGGTCCTACGGGCGGCGTCGGTGTTTTCGGCCGGGGACGATAGGCCCTGGCGACCGATAGGTCCGGCCAGCAACGAACGCTGGTCAGCTCGCGATGCCGAGGAGTATGGTCGCGCCGATGATGAGAGCCGGCCTGCTGGCAGCGGTACTGCTATTCGCGTGTGGTCCGTCGAACCGCGGCAACGGTGATGACGACACCGGCGGCGGCATCGACAGCGGCAACGGCAGCGGCAGTGGATCGGGCAGCGGCGGCGGCGAGCAAGTGTTCGTCTACGCGCACAGCCCATCGACGCTGTACAAGATCGATCCCGACACGCTGCAGGTGCAGATGGTCGGCGCGTTCAACTGGGGCTCGGTCGGCTCCGACCAGATGACCGACATCGCGATCGACAAGAACGGTCAGATGATCGGCGTGTCGTTCACGCGCGTGTATCGCGTCGATCCGAGCAACGCGGCGACAACGCTGTTGTCGAGTCAGCTCGTGCGCTCCTTCAACGGTCTATCGTTCGTGCCCGCCGCACAGCTCGGGATGACCGGCGATGACGTGCTCGTGGGGACGCAGAGCACAGATGGCGCCGTGTATCGCATCGATCCGATGACCGGTGCTGCGACCCAGGTCGGCAACATGGGCGCCTATACGTCGAGCGGCGATCTCGTCGGAGTCGCCGGCTTCGGCACCGTGCAGACCGTCAACGGCTCGGGCAGCGACGTGCTCGCGCGGCTCGCGACGTCGACGTTTGCTGCGAGTCCGATCGGCACCGCGACCGGCTTCTCGGAGATCTGGGGCGTCGCGTTCTTCAAGGACAAGATCTACGGCTTCACGAACGGCGGCGCGTTCCTGCTCATCGATCCGAACACCGGTGCCGGCACGATGGTGTCGAACAACGGCATCCAGTGGTGGGGCGCCGCAGTGACGACGACCGCGCCCGTGATCTTCTAGTTTCCGCCGTGCTCGTGCACGTACACGTGCACGTGCTCGTGCTCGTGCACGATCAACGCTGCTCCGGACGGCTGCCCAACCGGACATGGCGAAGGCTCGCGCCTTGGATCGTTCCGCGGAGGCACTGTCGATGCGACCGACGCTGATTGGGGACGCTGCCGAGCATCGCCCAGGGAGGGGCACCTTCCCCAGTCGCTGTGCGAGCGGATCGTCGACGTGCACGTGCACGTGACACGTGCACGTGTACGGGTCAGTTTCCGCCCGACCACTGCAGGAGGACCTTGCCGGTCGCCTGCTTCGTCTCGAGGAACGCGTGCGCCGCGCCAACCTCGACGGCGGGGAAGACCTTGCCGACGTGCGGCCTCAGGCCCATCTCCTCGACACCGACCATCGCCTTCGTGAGGCGCTCGATCCACACGGGGTCTTGCAGCACGTGGAGCGCGTTGAGCGCGTAGATGCCGGTGTTCGCGTCGAACAGCTTGAGCACGCTGATCCGCGGTGTTTGCAGCGCGGCGGTCGCGATGCGGAGATAGTTGCGCTTGCCGTCCTTCACACCCGACGAGATGCCGATGCACACCATGCGGCCGGTGAGGCCGAGGCGCGCGCGCTGCCAGTTGATCTGCGCGCCACCCGATGCGTTGAGGATCATGTCGTAGCCGCGCAGGCTCGTGTCGGCGCGGAACTCGTCGCGCGTGTATGCCTTGGCACCGAGCTCCTCGATGAAGCCCTTCTTGTGCGGGCTCGTCGTCAGGCCCGTGACCTCGGCGCCGACGTGGCGCGCCATCTGGATCGCGAGGACGCCCACGCCGCCGGTCGCGCACTCGATGAGCACGCGATCGCCTTTGCGCACGCGCGCCATCTCGAATAGCGCGAGCTGCGCGGTGAAGTAGTTGACGGGCAGGGCGGCACCTGCGGCGAGGTCGACCGACTGCGGCAGCTTGAACACCTGGCGCGCTGGAATCGTGACGTGCGACTGGTAGCCGCCGAAGTACGTGCCGGCGACGACCGCGTCGCCTGGCTTCACGTCGCGGACACCTTTGCCGACCGCGCTGACCGTACCGCTGACTTCGTAGCCGGGCACGAACGGCTTCTTCGGCGCGTCCGGATAGAAGCCGAGCCGCATCTGGATGTCGGCGAAGTTGACGCCGGAGTACGCGACGTCGATCGCGACTTCATCGTCGCCGGGGGCGCGTGGCGTGAGGTCCGAGACCTTGAGGGTGGAGGCAGAACCGAACTTCGAGATCGCGATTTGTTGGTAGCTCATAGTTTCTAAACTTTCGAAGTGGCAACGGTGAGTGCGTCGCGTAGATGGGCGAGGCCTTCCGGGTCGACCGAGCAGATGAGCTGCTTGCCTTCGCGCTGCGTCTGGATCAGGCCCGCGTCGGATAACTCCTTGACGTGGTGCGAGACCGTCGCGGCACCGAGGTCGATGCCGGCGAGCAGTTTGACGAGGAAACAGTCGTGAATCCGGCCTTTCGCCAGGTCGAGCTTGCTCTCGTCGAGCAGGTTCAAGAACAGGCGCAGGCGATGCGGATTGCCGAGCGCTTTGAACATTCGCGCGAGGCGGTCGGTGTCGTCCTTGGGCACATCGACTCAGTACGAAGTTTATCGAACTGTGTCAACGGTCATTTTGAAGACTATCGAACTATTTCAGGACGTGGTGGGGATGTGCGCGAGATACCTGCGAATCGAGTGACGGCCCCACTGCGCGGCCGTGTACTCGACGACTCGGTCTGGCACCGGATCGTTGTTCGCGACGAGCCGCATCAGCATGAGCGCGAGGTCGGCATCGGCGATCGACCACTCGTCGAACAGTGTCTCGCGTCCCGCGACGAGGAGCCGCGACGTCACGCCGAGTAGCTCGTCGACGTTGGCCTTCGCCTTGTCCGACAGCGGCGTCGTGACTGGGCGCATGAACACCGACGACGTCGGACGATCCTCGCGCAGACCCATGAGGCTCGTGCGCAGCCACGACATCACCTGCCGCGCACGTGCGCGCTGCTGCGGATCGGCGGGCAAGAGGCGCGGATAGGCCGGCGCCGGGAATGTCTCGGCGAGGTACTCTGAAATCGCCGATGATTCGCTCAGCCAGAACTCGCCGTCGACGAGACACGGCACCTTCGGCAGTAGCGCGTGCTCGCGCAGCTTGTCGGCGACGTCCTTCGCGATCGGCCGGCGGATCGGCTCGAGCTTGTACGGCACGCGCAGTTCTTCGAGCGCGACCATCGCGTGGAACGCCCACGGGCTCTCCCACGTTTGGTCTGCGTACAGCGTCAGGTCAGCCACGGCGGTCTCCAAAAGTTTGCCCGCGCTAATGCGGGCGCTCGATGATCCGTCGGGGGATGCCGATGTTCAACAAGTCGATGCTCGTGATGGTGCTTCTCTCGGCGACGGCCGCTCAGGCGCAGCCCGAGATCGATATGACCGGCTCTGGCGACGCAAAACCTGCGACGCCGACCGAAGCGGTCGCGGTGCCGGGCGTCGCGCCGGGCGGCGGGCCCTGGCAGAAGGGCACGCTCGGCGTGTCGTTTCCACTGACGCTGCTGTCGAACATCACGAGCGCGGTGTCGCTTACGGCCGAGCGCGTGCCGACGATCGACGGCCTGTACTTCCTCGACGAGAAGACCGCGTTCGACATCGTCGTCGGCGTGCTCGTCCACAAGTCGCGCTACTACGACAACTCGATGCCGCCGGTTGCACACGACCAGACGAACTTCGGGTTCGCGCTCGGCGCCGGCTACCGGATGTACAAGCACACGAACAAGTTCCACACGTTCTTCGAGCCGCAGGCGGTACTCGCGTGGGCGAACGTGAAGGACAAGGTCACGCTCGAGATGTCGGGCCTCGCGATGATCGGCGCCGAGGCGATGTTCACCGAGTGGTCGTCGCTGGCAGGCTCGGTTGGCGGCGGCGTCACAGCAAATGGCACGTTCGACGACATAAAGCTCGCGACGACGGCCAACCTGGCCGTGAATCTGTACTGGAAGTAGATACAGTCGGCGCGTGGTCCGTCCCGCGCTCGTGCTGTTAATGCTCGCGCGGATCGCGCACGCCGAGGGTGGCGTCGAGGATCAGGGCGCGGACGACGCGGACGACAGCGGCGACGAAGAGGTCATCGAGATCTCGGGCCGCGCACCGCGCGAGCCGACACAACAGAAGCTGGAGACGGCGGAGCTCCACGTATTGCCCGGCGCCGGCAACGATGCGTTGCGCGGCCTGCAGAGTCTGCCCGGTGTCGCGCGCGTGCCGTATGGCATGGGCGGGCTCGCGCTGCGTGGCGCAGCGCCGCACGACACGCGCGTGTTCCTCGACGGAATCGAGGTGCCGATTCTGTACCACTTCGGCGGCCTCGCCTCGTTCGTGCCGATCGATTCGCTCGATCACATCGAGCTCACGCCGAGCGGCTTTGGCGCGCGCTGGGGCCGCGGCATCGGTGGTGTCGTGCTGCTCGATTCGCGCTCGCCGAAACCCACGTCGTGGCGCGCGCAGGGCGAAGTGAGCCTGTTGCACGCGGGCGCGATGGCCGTCGGACCCGGCCCGAAAGATGGCAGCTGGATCATCGGCGTGCGTCGCTCGTATCTCGATGCCGTGCTCGCGGCCGCGCAGGTCGATCTATCGCTCGCGCCGAGCTACCTCGACGCGCAGGTGCGCTGGGAATCCGGCGACAAGAAGTGGCTCGCACTCGCGTTCGCGTCGGGGGACTCGCTATCGCTCGTGCGCGATCCGAGCGATGACGGCGGCGCCGGTGGCGTCTCGACGTCGAACGTGAAGAGCTTCGATTACACGTCGCGGTTCGTGCGGCTCGGCATGCGTTATCGCGATCGCGGCATCACGGCGACACCGTGGTTTGGACTCGACGGCATCGATGCAATCGCGAACCACAAGGGCGTCGACAAGGGCTACCAGCGCTTCGACATCAGCGGCGGTGCGCGCGTCGAGCGCGAGCTCGTGTGGCTCGGCGGCACTCTGCGGACCGGCCTCGACGCGAAAGCGACGCACTACAGCTACACGATCACGAACATCCCGCCGGCGTTCCCGGGCGTGCCGGAGACGAACGTCGTCGTCACGCGGGATGGCTCGCGCGCCGCGCTCGATGCGGGCATGTTCGCCGAGCAAGATTGGCTCGTCGCCGACAAGCGTGTGACGGTGCGTCCCGGCCTGCGCGTCGAGTACATCGGGCTCGCCGATCGCGTCGTCGTCGATCCGCGGCTCAGTCTGATCGAACGGCTCGACGACGCCGTGCTCACGCAAACGATCGGCCTCTATCACGAGCCACCGCTCGTCACCGATCTCGATCCGATCTACGGCGATCGCGAGCTCGCAGCCCCGAGCTCGATCCAGGTGTCGGCGAGCGCCGAGGCACCGATGTTCGGTTTGTTCGACGGCCGCGCGACGCTCTACGCGCAGGCGCAGCGCTCCCTCGCGGTCGACACGGTGTCGGGCGCAACACCGATCTCCGACAACGGAGGCGGGCAGAGCGGCGGCTTGCTCGGCATCAGCCGCGAGCTCGTCGACGAACAGTTCGGCTCGTACAGCTATCGCGAGTACGTCGGCCGCGGCCGTGCGTTCGGCCTCGAGCTGTTCGCACGCAAAGAGCTCGGCGCGCTGACCGGCTGGCTCGCGTACACGTACGCGCGCTCGTATCGCACCGGCGATCCGCGCGTCGACGGTCGCTACTATCCGTACGTCCTCGATCAGCCCCACGTGCTGACCGCACTCGCGACGCTGCCGCTCGGCACGAAGTGGCGCATCGGCGGCCGGTTTCGTCTTGCGAGCGGCAACCCGATCACGCCGGTCGCCGGCGCGTACGTGAACCACAAGATGGAATGGACCGCTGTGGACGGGCCGATCCTGTCGCAGCGGCTGCCGTACTTCGCCCAGCTCGACCTCCGGATCGATCGACTGTGGCGCCGCCGCACAGCGATCTGGAATCTATATCTAGATATTCAAAACGTGACAAACCGGCTAAATCCCGAGGGAGTCACGTATTCCGACGACTTTTCCCGGCAGAGCTACACGCGAGGCTTGCCGATCTTTCCGTCGATCGGTGTTGAATACAAACCAGTGCCGTAGCTAGACCTACATCGCGAGGTCACGCAAAACCTGCATACGATAGAGCAGTCGTGCGGGACAGCGAGAGATTCGGCTCGTACACCGTGTACGAGTGCTTGGGCGCCGGAGGCATGGCGACCGTGCACCGCGCGTCGATCGAGCTCGAAGACGACGAGATCCGCGAGGTCGCGCTCAAGCGCCTGTTGCCGCAGTATGCGAACGACAAGCGCTTCGTCGACGACTTCATCCGCGAAGCGAAGCTTGCCGCTGAATTGCAGCACCCGAACATCGTGCGCGTGCTGGAGCTCGGTCGGATCAAAGGTACGTACTTCATCGCGATGGATCTCGTGCGCGGGCGGCCACTCGTCTCGCTCATGCGCAAGGCGTTCACGAAGCATGCATCGGCACCGATCGGTGTCGTGCTCGCGCTGATGACCGAGCTGCTCGACGCGCTCGATCACGCGCACGACGCTCAGATCGTGCATCGCGATCTGACGCCGTCGAATCTGATCGTCACCGACGACGGTCATCTCAAGATCATCGACTTCGGTGTCGCGAAGGCGCTCGTTGGCAATCTGCAGACGAGCTCGGGGCTCGCGAAGGGCAAGCTCGGCTACATGTCGAGCGAAGCGATCAGCGGCAAGCAGCTCGACACGCGCGCTGACATCTTCTCTGCGGGCGTCGTGATGTGGGAGTTGCTCACGACGCGGCGGCTGTTCAAGGGCCAGAACGAGTACGAGCTGATCGTGCAGATCCGCGAGGGGCTCGTCGCGCCGCCGTCGCACGAGAATCCCGAGTGCCCGCGCGAGCTCGACGACATCGTCCTGCAGGCGCTCGCGAAGTCGCGCGAGGATCGCTGGTCGTCGGCGGGCGAGATGCGCGACGCGATCGGCGAGCTGCGGCGGTTCTATCGGGCGAGCACGCAGGACGTCGTGCGCTGGGCCCAGCGCCTGCGTTCGGATGCGCTGCGTCCCGAGATCGAGTCCGAGGGCACCGAGGTCCAGATCTCGACGAACGACTTGTTCGCCGAGGGCTCGGACATGGAGACGTATGACGAGCCGGTCGAGCTGCCCGACGAGCCTGACCCTGAGGCAAACCGTCGCAGGTTCCTCGATTCCGATACGGTAATCACAGGCGAATCGATGGTCGACGAGCGCAAACGGTGAGACCGGGCAGCGGCGGACCGCATCGAACCGTCATGTACGCGGATGCCAACACGGTGCGCGCAGCACGCGCGGAGTACTTCGCGGAGAACGGTTTCTCCGACGCCGGCTACCACGAGAGCTGGGTCAAGGTCGGCAAGCTCGGGCCGATCCCGATCGCATTTCCGAGCTCGGCGTCCCGCAAGCGCGCAGTGCCGCTACATGACCTGCATCACGTCGCCACCGGCTACGCGACGACATGGACCGGCGAGGCCGAAATCGCAGCGTGGGAGCTCGCGGGCGGCTGCGGCAACCACCTCGCAGCGTGGGTGCTCAATACGTTCGCGATGACCTACGGGCTCGTCATTGCCCCGCGCCGCATCTATCGCGCGTTCAAGCGTGGTCGCAAGAGCCGCACGCTCTATCACACGGGCTGGGACGAGTCGCTGCTCGACCTGTCGGTTGGCGAGCTACGCCAAAAGCTCGGCCTCGATCGCGCCGGTGCGTAGATCGCGATGCTGATATGATCGCTGCAATGGCGGCACCACGACGGAAGAAAGCAGCCAAGGCGCCCGCAAAAGCGCCGAAGCCAAAAGCTGGGAAAGCGAAGGCGGGCGCGAAGACCGGTCTGCTCGCGTCGCTCGCGGCGTATGTCGCGAAGAAGGCCAAGGGTCTCGTCCAGCGCACGAAGAAGCGCGCCAAGCGCCGAGCGAAGAAGGCAAAACCCGCCTGAGCGTTTTTGATGGTGCGCGGCGCGGACTTTGACTAAGGTCCGCGCCCCATGCGCCGTGCGTTGCTGTTGGTTGGATTTGCTGCGTGCAGCTCGCCCGCAGCGATCGAGGTGGATGCGGCGATGCAGCCGATGCCCGATGCGAGCGCCGCCGATGTGCCCGCGAATCCGATGGGCTTCGGTGACCTATCCGGCATGTGCGGCGTGCTGGCCGCCGCCGACCTCACCGCGCCAATGCCGATGCTCGTGCGCGATACGTTCACGTTCGCGCGCCAGTTCGTCGACCCGACGGATCGGCCGCTGTTGACCACGGGCGGCCAGAAGCTCGCCGAGACGCCGAACGCCGGTGGTAGCTCGGGCCTGTCGGAGGTGTTCGCGTACGAGCAGCTCGCTCGCTGTGAGACCGCGGCGCTGCTCAAGACCGAGACCGAGATCGTCTACGACACGACGGGGAAGATCACCGACCTCGAGGTCTCCCTCGACGGGCACAAGATCGGCGTCAGCGTCACGCGCGCCGTCGCCTATCCGTTCGGCTCGACGTACACGCTCACGGCTGCCACCACGCTGATCACGCGCAAGCTGAGCGACATCCAGATGTCGACCGCGAACGTGTCCGCGCAAGACCGTTGGGACAAGCAGATCCTCGCGATCCTGGCCTGGGACGGGACGGCCGCGGACACGATGGCGCAGGCGTGGGAGGCGCTCGACGGGAATGTCAAGGCCGACACCATTGTCGTGCTGACGACGACCGACGGCGAAGACCTGTTCATCTATTCGAATATGTAGTCGCCGGCCGGGCGCCTGCCGTAGGATGTCAGCCGGGTGAGCGACACTATGCTTATGGCCAGCGATCATTCGATCCCACGCCTGTCTGTGTCCGCGCTGCAGGAGCTGCGGCGTATCTACTGCAAGCATCTGCTCGAGGTGTTTGCATCGGAAGAGACGCAGGAGCTTTACGAGCGCGGCTGCATCACCGGACGCTTCTCGAAGAGCCCGGAGAACGAACGCGCGACGAGCTTCATCGTCGATTCGGTCACGCCGCTCGGCGTTGCTGCGCTCGAGCTGCCAGAACGCTAAGTCCGCGCGGTGGGTTCTTAGCGCTTGTCGTCGAGCCGGCGGCGCAACAAGGTGCGGACTTTGCCGCGTACGAGCGTGCCGCTGACGCCCGCAATGCAGTCATCGCGCGCGCGGCCATCGGTGCCGCCGACGTGTCCCGAGCCGTCGGCGATGCCGAGCAGATCGTGTTGTGGCAACCGGAACACGAGGATCTTGACGCTGCACGCGGTCGTGTTGCCGGCGCGATCGAGGCGCGTGACTTCGCCTTGCAGCTCGACATCTCCGTTGTCGCTCGCCGCGGTCGCGAACGAGATCTTCGACAGGCCAGCCTCGGCGCCATCGCGCAGTGCACCGCGATGGGAGCCCTCCGCTGCGACCTCGACGTATAGATGATGCGTGTCCTCGGGATGGCCGGGACCATGGTGATGACCACCACACGCAGCGACGAGCACGACGAGGACAAAGCCGCGCACGTAGTCGATCGTACTAGGCGCCGCCAGCGAACTCTTCACTCCGGACGAGTCTTTTAGGCGCTCCGATCCAGAGTTCCGATGTGGACTGGATCGATATCAGTGTCTCGATTCGCGACGGCATGGTGCACTGGCCGGACAACCCACCGATCGTCGTCGAGCGCGTGATGGACATGGCGCACGGCGACGCGGCCAACGTGTCGAAGATCTCGCTCGGCGTGCACACCGGCACGCACGTCGATGCGCCGATTCACTTCGATCCAAAGGGAGCGGCCATCGACAAAGTTCCGCTCGACGCGTTGTGCGGACCGGCGCGCGTGATCGCGATCGCGAATCCACGCGAGGTCACACTTGTCGAGCTCACCGAAGCGAACGTGCAGGGCGGCGAGCGCATCCTGCTGCGCACGAAGAATTCACCCGCTGCATGGAAGCAGAAGACGTTCGTGCCCGATGCCGTGCACCTGACGCTCGAGGCCGCGAACTTTCTCGCCGAGTGCGAGGTGAAAACGGTCGGCATCGATTACCTCTCCGTTGGTGGCTTCGCCGCCCAGAACGGTGAGGAAGTCCATCACGTGCTGCTCGAAGCGGGCATCTGGATCATCGAGGGACTCGATCTGACAAATGCACCACCAGGTCCATGCGAGCTGATGTGCTTGCCGCTCAAGATCGAGGGAGCCGACGGCGCGCCAGCGCGCGCGTTCGTGCGCCCGACCCGAGGTGCGCGATGAGCGACGTGCGTCGCGAGATTGGCGTGATTGGACTTGGCCGCATGGGCGGCGGCCTCGCGATCCAGGCGGCACGCAAAGGTATCCACGTCGTCGGCTACGATCCGCTCGGCCACCACCCCGAGCTGCAGCAAGCAGGCGTGGTGCCGATTCGGGCGCTCGCTGACTTTGTCCCTGCGCTCGCGACGCCGCGGGCAATCTTCCTCTACATCCCGGCCGGGCCTGACGTCGATGTGCTCCTCGATCAGCTTGCGAAGTTGCTGTCGCGCGGCGACGTGATCGTCGACGGTGGTAACTCGTATTGGGGCGACTCGATCCATCGCGCCAAGCGGCTCGCTGCGCTCGGGATCGAGCTCGTCGACGCCGGCACGTCAGGCGGCATCGAAGGCGCGCGCCACGGCGCGTGCTTCATGGTCGGCGGTTCACCCGCGGGAGTCGCGCGCGTCGAGCCGCTGCTCGAGGAGCTCGCAGTTCCCGGCGGTTACGTTCATGCCGGCCCACCGGGTGCCGGGCACTTCACGAAGCTCGTGCACAACGGCATCGAGTTCGGCATGCTCCAGGCGATTGGCGAGGGTGTCGACTTGCTCGAACACTTCCGCGATCAACTCGACGTTGCTGGCGTGCTCGCGTGCTGGCGCAATGGCTCGGTGATTCGCGGATGGTTGATCGATCTGATGCACCAGCAGTACGCGACCGCGGGTGGCATGGATCACATCCCGCCGTTCGTCGAGGACACCGGCGAGGTCAACTGGCTCGTCGCCGACGCGCTGCGAATGGAAATCGCGATACCCGTCATCGCGCAAGCCGTGATGGAGCTGTTCGCATCACGCGATAATCAGAAGAATTGGGCGCGTGCCATCGCGATGATGCGAAACGGATTCGGTGGTCACCCGTTCGGGCCAAATGCGCATGTCGCCGACGAGCGCAAGCATGGTCAAGTTGACGGTACGTTTCGCGACGAATAGTGCATAGTCCGGCTCGTGTCGACTACGAAGTCCACGAAGCGAATCGCCGCGAAGAAGTCATCCGCCGCGAAGGCGTCTGCACCGAAGCGCGCGATGCCGGGAAAGCGTGCCGACCTCGGTCAGCCGATCGACAGCTTCTTCGCCAAGCAGTCGCCGCAGCTGCGACCCGTGCTGGTCGAGCTCCGCAAAATTATCGAGGCCGTGGTCCCCGACGCGGAGTCGTCGATCAAGTGGGGCAATCCGTTCTTCACGCTGAACGGCAAGATGATGGTCGCGTTGAGCAGCCACAAAGCACACGTCAATTTGATCCTCGCCGGCCCGCCGAACGCGTTCGCCGATCCACACGGCCGACTCACGGGCGAAGGCAAGACGGGCCGCCACCTCAAGCTGACGTCGCTCGCCGAGCTGCCGCGTGATGAAGTGCGCGGCTGGGTAAAGACAGCCGCAAAGATCGCGCGCGCGAAGTAGGTCACGCTCGCGCCGGCGCGACATCCTCTATGATGGGGGCATGGTCCGCGTTTGCTTGTTGTTGTTGCTGCTCGTCGCCTGTGGCGGTGACGAGGGCAACCTCGTCGCATCGACGAGCTTCACGCTGTCCGAAATGAGCGGGGCGGGCCCGTCGCCGCTCGATCCGCTGTATCAGCAAGTCATCGGGTTCGACGTCGAGCTTGTCGCACCGTCGACGGGTTACGACACGGCCGATACCTGCAAGGTGACCGCGCAGGACAGCGAGATGCCGGTGCTCACGGCGACCGGCGCGACCGCCGAGATGGTGCAAAACAACATCCTGAACCTGCTGCCCGTGTGGAGCGCGAAGCTCGCGCTCTGCGAGCCCGCGGATCAGTCGACGGCGACGGTCGAGTCCGACAACCAGGGCGGCCTCGCCGTGATCATCGGGTGTCTCGGCGTGCCGACGAGCGCGCTGGTGCGCGACAGCAGCGGGAACCCGAAGTGGACGGACTTTACGGCGACGAAGTGCCAGGCGACGGTCTACGATCAGCTTCACGGCCGCCTGTTCATGAGCCGCGATTTCTCGATGACGATCCGGCACTAGTTGCGCAGTGCTCTGCGCTTTGTCGTTGCGCAGTGCACTGCGCGTCGAGTGTCGACGGAAACGTTAGCGCGTGACAGTCGGCGCCCTCGACGAAGTCATGCAGCATGCCGCGCATGAGAGCACTTCGATTGGTTGCGGTGATGTGCTGCATCGCCGCGTGTGGCGGCAGCAGCGGTGGCATGAACACCGGCGATGACGACGGCCCGATGGCCGACGCGCGAGTGTTCCTCGATGCGCCGCCGACGGTTCCGCCGCAATTGATGATTACCGGCACCACGACGGAGCGCGGGCTCAGCGGCACGACCGCAGTCGCCGGGGTGACCGTTGCCG
The DNA here is from genome assembly GCA_036274355.1 of Kofleriaceae bacterium. Classification (GTDB taxonomy): domain Bacteria; phylum Myxococcota_A; class Polyangia; order Haliangiales; family Haliangiaceae; genus JABFXX01. The sequence continues at coordinate 17,224 of DASUFX010000019.1, forward strand.
TCTACACGAATGGCAACGACTCGTCGTCGATCGCGTCGGCGATGAGCGACGCGCAGGGCAACTTCTCGCTGATGGTGCCGACGAACGGCATGCCGATCGATGGCTATCTACTCGCGACGAAAGCGAGCTACGTCGACCTGTACATGTATCCGACCGGGGCGTTCATCGCGAACAGCGAGAGCAACGACATCAACATGATCACGCCGAGCAACAAGGACTTCTTGAGCAATCTTGCCGGCGGCAATCAGATGGCCGGCAAAGGGCTGATCGGTCTCGCTGTCGTCGACGGGCAGGGTAACCCGGTGCAGGGCGCGACTGTTTCGTCGACGCCCGCCGCCGGCTCGTATCACTACACCGGCTCGAGTGGACTGCCGGACAGCGGTGCGACGTCGACGAGCGCGGACGGCGTCGCGTTCATGTTCAACGTGCCGAACGGCCAGATCACGGTGAGTGCGAGCAAGAGTGGCATGACGTTCAAGTCGCACGTCGTGACTGCCCGCGCCGACAAGATGACGACGACGGGAATCAGCGAGTAGCGGCGTAGAGCGCCATCGAGCCTTCTTCGTAGATGCGCTCGACGCTGGCGAACTGGGCGGCGCGGAGGACTGCGAGTTGCTCGTCGCGCGACCAGCTGAGCCCGGGGAGCGGCGAGTCCTCGGTGCGATAATGGTCCGCGTAGAGCAGCACGCCGCCCGGCACGAGCAACGGGAGGATCTGGCCGAGCAAGCGCGGCATGTGTCGCCTGTGGCGCAGCTCGTGGACGGCCTGTAGCGTGACGACCGCGTCGAACGTGCCGAGCCCCTCGGACCACGTGTCGGAGCGAAAATCGCGGGTCACTTGCGTCACCCGTGGTGCGAGCTCGCCGAGGTGCTCGCGCGCGAGCGCATGCATCGGTTCAGCCCAGTCGAGCGCGAGGTAGCTCGCGATCTGGCAGCGGCTCACGATCTCGCGCGCGAGGTGGCCGGGGCCGGAGCCGAGCTCGGGCACGCGCGGCGGCGTGGAGCGGGCCGGCAGAGCGGTACAGAACGCCGTGAAGAAGTTCACGCGGTAGGGGCGCTTCTTCGGCGTCTCCTCGGTCCACGTACGTGCGGTCGCGGCGTCGCGGAAGTCGACGCGGAGCGGAACGTCTTCGTCGTCGGTCACCCGATCCTCGCGAGCGCTTCATTCATTGCTTCGATAAGTACCTCGAGATCGCGAATTGTCGCGTCGTGATCGGCGGCGAGCGGATCGCCAACGACAAGCACGTGACTCACGGTATCGCGCGTCATGAACGGCGCCGCTGTCGGCTGCGCGGCATTGTCGAGCGTGACCGCGAGTCGCTTGGCTGCGTCTGTGGGTGTCTCGTCGGCGATGCGTCGCTCGTCGCGTGCGAGCTGGACGACCGACGGCTCGCTGAGCGGCAGGATGAAGCTGCGGGTCGCGCTCGGCTTGAGCCGCTGTCCGTGGCCGCGCAGTCCGATGGCGCGCTTGTCTTCGATCGCGACAATGAGCGCGGCTGACCATCGCTTCGCGACGTAGCCCATCACGACGTCGAGCAGCCATTCGAGGTCGTCGATGTCGGGGAACGACGCGATCGTTTCGTCGAGCGAGTCGCGCGCGGTTTCGGTGGTGAGCCGTTTGATCCTGACCGGCAGGGCGCGGTTTTTTGGCTTCGGCGCCTCGGGGGCTTCGATCTCGACCGGAATGTCGAGCTCGGGTTCCTCGACCTCGATTTCGAAGTCGACCGGCGGCGGCTCGTCGACATCGATCGGCACGTCGACCTCGGTGTAGACGTGATCGACGAGCCGCTCGAGGTAGAGCGCGGGCGCGACTGCGAGCATGATCGGCTGGCCGATCACGCGGGCGAGGTCATCGTGGAGCTGCGACGACGGATCGCGCGCGCAGACGAGCAGTGTGCCGTCTCCCATCCTGCCGATTGGAATCGCGACCGCACGCTTGCCGATGGCGGAGGGGAGCAGGGCGGCCACGCTGCGATCGCGGTGCACGAGGTGGCGGCGTAGCGCGGCCGGCGCGTGCCATTGCTCGCCGAGCGCCTGCGAGGCCTGATCGAAGTCGAGCAGCCGCCGCACCACGAGCAGCGAGCACAGCCGCATCCGGTTCGGGCGTTGGTCGGTGAGCGCCGTCGCCAGGGCGTCCCAGTCGAGCAAACCACGTTCGAGCAGGATCTCGCCGATGCGCATCCGGACGACGGAGCGTAACCCGTCTGAAATGTGCCCA
>DASUFX010000020.1:0-5850 GCA_036274355.1 Kofleriaceae bacterium
GAACGAGCGCGGGTCGCTCGTGTGCGATGACGAGATCGACGCCGACGGCGACGGCGAGGCTGCGTTCGCGACGGTCGGTCAGTTCGACACCGGGTGCTCGAGCCCGTTCGACACCAGCGAGCTGAGCACGCTGCAGTGTGATGATGGCATCGACAACGACGGCGACGGGTTCATCGACGATCGAACGGTCAACGGCGATCCGGGTTGCTCGTCGACGACGGATGATGACGAGCACGGTGTTGCTCAATGTGACGACGGCCTCGACAACGACACCGATGGCAAGATCGACGCGATGGATCCGCAGTGCACGGATCCAACCGACGCAAGCGAAGCGATGTAAGCCGTTGCGGCTGGGCTAGCGCGCTGACGCGCTGTCGGCGACGAGATCGAGAAACGTGTAGCGATTGCGGATCTCGCGGGCGTGCTCGAGCGCGTGCTGCATCACGACCGCAGACCAGCCGAGCTCGACGGGCTCGACCGGAGCGCCGGCGGCGGCGAGCAAGCTGCGCAACTTCGTCGCACCGACGCTGACCGCACGAATTCGCTCGCGCATCGTGTCCCAGTCACGCGCGAGCTTCATGTTGAGCGCATCGGTCGTTTCGCGATCGAAGTGCTTCTGCTCGAATTCGCGCCAGCACGCGTCCCCGATCACCGGCCCGTAATGACGAACGAGGTCTTCGTGCCGCAGCGAGCTCGGCCGCAAGAGCGGCGGCGTGTCGCGCGCGAGCAGCTGCTCTTGCAACGTTGCCATTGCAACCGTGCACACCGCGATCTGCTCGCCGTGCAGTGTGTCAGACGGCCGCATCATGTCGACGTAGTGGCTGAGCAGGTGCTCGCCTTGGCTCGCAGGGTAGCTCCCGTCGCAGATCGTCATGCCGAAGCCCGACAGCACGAGCGTGCGTACGAGGTGGCGCATCTGCTCGAGGTCGCCCGCGAGCAGCGCGCGCGTGTCGCCGAATAGATCGCGCTCGTCATCGGCGAGCAGCGCGAATGGCGTCTCGCGATACGGGCGATCGAGCAGCAGGTGCGACAGGAGCCAGTCGGCTTGCGCAGTCGATCGGCACGCACTGTCGCCGAGCCCGGCGCGGATCAGACGCGCGGGTGCCGCGGCGAGCACGCGCAGATCGAAATACACGCCGAGCGGCGTGCGCGTGCGAAACGACGTCTTGATACCGGCGGTCGTGATCGACGCAGAGAGCGATGTGTAGCCGTTCATCGACGGTGCGGTCGCGAAGATCACCTGCGGCACACCACGCCGGAACGCGACCATCTTCGTCAGGTCGTTGAGCGTCCCCGATCCGACGGCGACGACGAGGTCGGTCGATGGCGAGAGCGCTGCGAGCACGCGCTCGACCGTCGCGTCGTCGGCACGCGGCCCCGCGTCGAGGACAAGTGATTGCATCGCGAAGCGCGACGAGAGCGCGCGTTCGACTCGCGCGCCGAGCACGGCATGCGTGTTGCGGTCCGAGATCACGGTGACATGCGTTCCGACGCCAAGCCCGGCGACGAGATCCGCCTCGCTGCCCGCGAGCGAGGTCTCGATCACCACCGCGCGCGACTCGGCCGCGAGCAACTCGCCCGTCGTCGGATCGGGATATTGACCCGCGAGCAAGAGCGCGATCGGGTCACGCGCAGGCATCGAGGACTGCCTTTAGCTGCGAGCGCAGCGAGCCGACGTGCGGCGCGAACGAACCGTCGAACGCCGCCGAGCCGACCGTGAACGCGTCCGCGCCTGCGGCTGCCAGCGCCCTGACCTGATCGCGGGTCGCGACGCCGCCGGCGACGAGCAAGAAGCCATCACTCGCTTGTCGCGCGGCGCGCACGAGCTCGATGGGATCCGCTTCGACGGCGCGGTACGCGAGCAGATCGACGCCGCCGGCACCGAGTGAGCGGTAGCGCTTGCAGTCTCGCGCGATGTCTTCGGTGGAGCCACGCAGCTGTGTCGGGTGACCGAACGGATAGCCTGGGAACGGCAGATACTGGATGTTGCTGCCAGCGAGGATCGCGAGCACGTCTTCGACCTGCGTGCCACCGAGAAGGCGATCGACGCCGAGCTCGCGGGCGACGCGCGCCGATTGCAAACACGCTTCCGGCGTCGTGCTCACGACCTCGAGGTAGCTCGTCGCGCCCATCTCCTTGATGCGGCGATGGAGCTCGGCAGCCGCGCGCGGCTCGATGCCGACATCCTTGAAGCCGATGTGCCGGAGGCCGAGCGACCGGATGTCATCGAGCACCGCGAGTCCGTCGCTGATCGTGCGATCGGCGCGGGTCAGCATGAACACGAAGTCCATAGGGCCCAGACTGTACTAGGGACAGGCGCCGGCAGGGCCTGCGTAGTCGTACGGGAACGTTCGCGTCGTCGTGATGATGCCGCGTGCTTCGGCGCAGGGCGGCAGGCCGACCTTGATGAACCAGCCATCGAGCGCATCGACGAGATCGACGCCGGTGACGCCGACGTTGCGGAAGACACCCGGCTTCAAGTAGTCGACCTGCACGCGCAGCACCGCGGCGTGACCGTCGTCGACGCCATCGTCGTCGTTCGGCTTGCCGTCGCCGAGATCCCACAGATCCTCGGTGACCATGTCCTCGCTCACGTCCTGGCTCATCGTTCCCGCCGGCATCGCCGCGGCGGTCACCGTCGTGTCGGCGTCGTAACCCCAGCCGCCGTTCGCGTTCGAGTCCATGTAATGAGGAGCGCCGCGCACGACCATGCCCCAGTACGTCGAGAACCCTTCCGACCACGCGAGGCGCGGATCGGTCGGCGAGCCGTCGTGCGAGCCACCGGGCGAATCAGAGCGGCCCTGCGTGTCTTCGACGTAGTGACCGCTCTCGTGGAGGATCACGGTGTCGTCGTAGCCATCGTCGTCGGACGCCTGGCCGAGCAGATGAATCGCGCCCTGGTCGTAGTACGTGCCGTCGGTGCTACCGACCGCCCATTGCGCGGTCAGCGGCACCGGTGTGGCGTCGCCGAGCACGACGCGGATCTTGTCCATCGTGCCAACGAGCTGATCGAGGATGTTGAACGCCTCGGATTTGCCCGACGCATCGGTGACGAGCACGTCGCTCGTTGTCGCCGCCGCGGCCGCGAAGCTCGTGCCGCCGAAACCGTGCACGCCTTTCTGCCGCGTCTGGACGGTGACAGGACGCGCGGGCAATGGGCTTTGCGCCGACGCCATGATGTGAACCATGTCGCCGGCGGTCGTGGTGTAGCGCAGGCGATACGTGCCGTCGTCGGCGACGGTCGCGCTCGCGAGCACGGTGCTGCCCTGGTCGAGCACGACGCTGACACGCGCGCCGCGCGCAGGATGCGGTGCGATCGGGCCGAGCGAGCCGTCGTTCATCGGCGGCTTGTCCTCGTACGAGACCGTGCCCGACACGAGGAACTGATTCGCAAGATCGACGCACGCGTACCCGACCGTGTCGTCCTGCCACGCGCACACCTTGCCCATGCCGGTGCAGTCGATTGTTCCCGGGACACCTGCAGTGCACGTTGCGAGCATGTCGCCGACGCAACGCCCGTACGGATCGGCGTCCGGATCGCATGTCGGCACGAAGGCGTCGGGCATCGCATCGGCTTCGACCGATGCATCGGCGCTGCCGTCGTCGTCGCCGGTCTTCTTCTCGCTGCCGCACGCGAGGAGCGCGAACGATAGCGCGAGCACAGCGCGCATCACGGCCGTACCTCCTCGACCTTCGTGCCGTCGGGCATCGTGACGATCTGCGAGCGTGGGAGCGGGCGCGTCTTCGGCGTACCGAGCGTCACGATGTCTGCGACGTTCCGGCGCAGGTTGCCGATGCGCACGGTCGCGCCACCGACGACGTCCTGGCTGGCGTCGACGAGATGCACCCGGACCGTGAGCTTGTGGATGACGTTGGCACGTGCACGAACCACCCGGTCGATGCGGCCGTCGAGGCGAAGCTCGAGCGAATCGACGTCACGCGTCGGTCGCGCCGCGAGTGTCACCTCGTAGTCCGTGCCGCCTAGCGAGCGTTGCGTGAGCTCGATCGCCACTGGGGCAGTTGGTTTCTGGTGAGCATGCCCCGCGAGCATCAGCACAACGAGCAGCACTTTCATCAGAACGAGTATCCGTCAGTTTCCGACGAGGAGCGAGCGATCCGGCTGGCTCACGACGCCCCATGGTGAACGGTCACCTCGCACTTAGTCGCCAGTGCGCTCATGTTCGTGTCGCAAGCATCCGTCTTCGTGTGCTCGACCGCTGGTTGATTGCTGGCCCGCCGAGTGCTTTGCCGCGCTCTACGGAAAGTGAGCGGCTCCATGCGTTTCTCTCGATTCAGCTGTGCAGCGTTCGTACTGATACTCGTCGGATGCAACGGTGATGGGGTCGACGAGGCCTTGCTCGGCGACACCTCGTTTCGGTTGACGCAGGAGTGCTACGACTCGACGTGCACGCCGGAGTGCGAAGACACGTACTGCGATGTCTGCGACGACTCCAACCCGCCGAGCGATGGCGGCTGCTGGGTCACCGGCATCGGCTTTCTCATCGACAGCGATGGCAAGGACAACTTCGGCGGCAACGGCATGCCGATGAAGCACAGCTACCTGCGCGGCGAGTGGGAACACCAGGACCATGGGACCGGCGACAAGCTGCACGGCAAGGTGATGTACCTGTCATGCCGCCACGTCGACGAGCCTGGCCCCGGTCAGCCGAGCGGACCCGACCACGACTTCAACATCAACCAGGCCTATTACGGCGGCCCGGGTCGCTGGTACGAGCCCGCCACCGGCTGGCAGGAAGGTTACTGGTTCGACGTGATGGCGGAAGATCACGGCGAGCCGGGCAAGACCGACGAGTATTACTTCAGCGTCAGAAAGATGGACGCGAGCGGCGCGGTCGGCCCGGTGTTCTACAGCACTGGCGGCGTGCTCGGCGGTGGCAACTTCCAGATCCACCCACCGAACGACGGCCACCCGTTCACGGAGGGGACGACTCCTGCGTGGGTTTCGCTCCAGCCGTAAGGTCGAGTCCGAGCTGCTTCGCAAAGAACGTGTACGCGAGCGCGGTCATGAACGCGTGCTGCTCGTTGTCGGCGGCACCACCGTGCCCACCTTCCGTGTTCTCGTAATAGAGGACGTCGTGACCCTGCTCGAGCATGCGCGCGACCATCTTGCGCGCGTGACCTGGGTGCACGCGGTCGTCGCGCGTCGATGACGTGAACAGCGTACGCGGATACTTCACGCCTGCCTTCACGTTCTGATACGGCGAGAACTTCGCGAGCGCGGCCCAATCTTCTGCGTTCTCCGGATCGCCGTACTCTTCCATCCACGACGCGCCGGCGAGCAGCTTGTGGTAGCGCTTCATGTCGAGGAGCGGGACCTGGCACACGATCGCGCCGAACAGATCGGGACGCTCGACGAGCATCACGCCCATGAGCAGGCCGCCGTTCGAGCCGCCGTTGATGCCGAGGTGCGGCGTCGAGGTCACCTTGCGCTTGATCAGATCTTCAGCGACCGCGATGAAGTCGTCGTACGCGCGCTGGCGATCGTGACGGAGCGCCGCTTGATGCCACGCCGGACCGTACTCGCCGCCGCCGCGGATGTTCGCGACGACGAGCACGCCGCCGCGCTCGAGCCACGCGGCTCCGGCGGTCGAGTCGTACCCGGGCGTCAGCGAGACCTCGAACCCGCCGTAGCCCTCCATCACCGTCGGCGTCGAGCCGTCCATCGGCAGGCCCTTCTTCGCGACCTGGAAGTACGGGACCTTCGTGCCGTCCTTCGACGTCGCGAAGTGCTGCGTCGCCTCGATGCCCTTGGCGTCGAAGAACGACGGGTTCTGCTTGAGCTTGGTGCGGCCCTTCTTCTTGATGTTCGCGAGCGACAGCGTCGTCGGC
>DASUFX010000021.1:0-3126 GCA_036274355.1 Kofleriaceae bacterium
TTCAGCCGCGCGACCGAGTTCGTGCCGTCGGCTCGCTACACGATCTCGTACGTGCTCGTCGAGCCGGTCGACGCCGCGGCGATTCCCGGGATCCAGAGCGCGGTGCACGACCTCGGCTACCTCGCGCTGACCGAACACCAGTTCGAGGATCGGATCGCGAACTTCTACAAGTACAAGACCGGCCTCGGTATGAACATCATGCTGATGACGGTGATCAGTTTCATCGTCGGGCTTTCGATCTCGGCACAGACGTTCTACGCGTTCGTGCTCGAGCATCTCGAGCGCTTCGGTGCACTGAAGGCAATCGGCGCGAAGGGGCGCGAGCTCGTCTACATGATCTTGTTCCAGGTCGGCGTCGCGTCGTTCGCCGGCTACGGCCTCGGCGTCGGGCTGTGCTCGCTGCTCATCGCGCTCGCGAAGCTGCGGCTGCCGTCGTATGCGTCGGTCGTCACGTACGGCAACCTCGGGCTCGCGTTCGTGATGGTGCTCGTGATCGCGGGCGTGTCGAGCTACCTCGGGATCCGGCGAGTTCTGCGGATCGAACCGTTCGACATCTTCAGAGCATGACGATGGCAGAGCTCGCGATCAAAGCGACCGGGCTGACGAAATGGTTCGGCGAAGGCGACGCGAGGACGGTCGCCGTCCGCGACGTGAGCTTCGAGGCGTACTTCGGCGAGATGCTGTTTCTCGTCGGTCCGTCAGGTAGCGGCAAGACGACGCTGCTCAGCATGATCTCGGGCGTCCTGCGCCCGAACGAAGGCAGCGTCCAGGTCGAGGGTAAAGACATCTGGAGTCTCAGCGACAACCAGCTTGCCGAGTTCCGCCTGCACACGGTCGGCTTCGTGTTTCAGGACTATCATCTGTTCCCGCGGCTCACGACGGTCGAGAACGTCGCGATCCCGATGATCCTGCGGAAGCAGCAGTGGAACGAGGCGATCGCCCGCGCCCGCGACGAGCTCGAAATCGTCGGCCTCGCGAATCGCGCCGAAATCAATCCAGGCAAGCTGAGCGGCGGTGAGCAGCAGCGCGTCGCGATCGCGAGGGCGCTCGTCGCGCGGCCCGATATCCTGATCCTCGACGAGCCGACGGCGTCGCTCGACGGCGAGACCGGAAAGAAGATCATGGGGTTCGTCAAAACGGAGGTGCTCAACGACAAGCGCTGCATCCTCACCGTGACGCACGACAGTCGCATCTTCGAGTTCGCTGACCGCGTGATGAGCATGGCCGACGGTCAGATCGTGGGGACCGAGGTGCCGGCGCATGCGTAACAAGCTCGTGTTCTCGCTGGTCGGCCTCGGGCTCGCGGGCGGATTCGTCAGTGCGTACGTCTACGGCCAGAAGTCCGTGCCGCAGCCGCCGGTGTTCACCCCGCCGTCGAATCCATTCGTCAGCGGCGTCTACGCCGAGGGCATCGTCGAGTCGTATCAGGAGCACGGCCAGAACACGAACATCTTTCCCGAGGTCACCGGTGTCGTGGTCGACGTGCGCGTCAATGAGGGCCAGCACGTCGCGAAGGGGGACGTGCTACTCGCGCTCGACGACTCGGTGCAGCGGGCGACGACCGAGCAACTCGCCGCACAGACGCTCGCGGCCCAGGCCGTGCTCGACGAGCTGCGCGCAGAGCCGCGCCGGGAGACGCTTGCCGTCGCGAAGTCGCAAGCGGATCTCGCAGCCGCGAACGAGAAGACGGCGAAGGATGCTCTCGACAAAGCGCAGCGCGCGCACGATCTCGATCCGCGGTCGGTGAGCAAGCAGGAGCTAGACAACGCGATCAACGCGTTCGAGTCCGCGCGCGCGAGTCACGACGTTGCCAAGCGCCAGTACGAGCTGACGAAGGCCGGCGCGTGGATCTACGACATTCGCAACCAGGAGCGTCAGGTCGAGGCGCTGCGCAAACAGACCGCGTCGGCGCAGGCGCTACTCGACAAGTACACGCTGCGCGCTCCTCGCGGCGGTCGGGTCATGACGATCGGTTCGGCGGTCGGCAGCTACGCGTCACCGCAAGGCGTCTACAACCCGTACACCCAGGGATTCGACCCGATCATCACGATGGCGGACGAAACGACGCTTGCAGTGCGCTGCTACGTCGACGAAGTTCTGGTTCCGCGCCTGCCCGATGCCACGAAGGTGGCTGCGCACCTGTTCGTTCGCGGCACGAACATCAGCGTGCCGCTCCAGTTCGTGCGTGTGCAGCCGTTCGTGACACCGAAGATCGAGCTCTCGAACGCGCGCACCGAGAAGGTCGATCTGCGCGTATTGCCGGTGCTCTTCCGCTTTGCGCCGCCGGCAGAAACCACGCTGTATCCGGGCCAGCTCGTCGACGTCTACATCGGTGCGGGCGTGCCCCCGACGACAACACTCGCGCGGCCCGGCCAGGGGAGGCAGCGATGATGCGCGAGATCACGGGGTCGCGGATGCGGGCTCGGATGCGGGCTCGGATGCGGGCGGCGATTCGGCGGACGGCGACGCGGCCGGGGAGGTTGGCGGTGGCGGCGACGCTTGCGCCGGCGCTGGTGGCTGTGGCGTTTGCGGCGTCCCCGCTGGTGGTGATGGCGCTGGCGGTTGCGGTTCCGGTGGCAGCGAAGTATCCGGGCGTACGCGCGCGGATTGCGCGCCTACCTCGTCGAGCGCTGCGCGCTCTTGCGCCGCATTGATCAGGCCCTGCATGCGGAACAGCCGGATGATGCGCACGGCTTTCCTGATCAGCTCTTCGGTGTGCACGGTCGGCGAGCGCGTGAACGGATTCGGCAGTGCGATCGCGAGCTGCGCTGCTTCGCTCGGCGAGAGCTGCTGCGCGGAGTGGTGGAACCAGGTCTGCGCGGCGGCCTCGGCTCCGAACACGCCGTCGCCCCATTCGGCGACGTTCAAGTAGAGCTCGAGAATGCGCTGCTTCGTCAGGTGATCCTCGAGCGCGAACGCGATCAGCATCTCGCGCGCCTTGCGGATCAGGCTGCGCGACGGCGAGAGATAGAGGTTCTTCGCGAGCTGCTGCGTGATCGTGCTGCCGCCGATCCGGAAGTGGTCGCCGGCGGCGGCCTGCACCGCGTCCCAGTCGACGCCGCCGTGCTGGAAGAACCGGACGTCCTCGGCGTAGACGACCGCCACGCGGAGGTACTTCGAGATCAT
>DASUFX010000022.1:0-18625 GCA_036274355.1 Kofleriaceae bacterium
TGACGATCGGCCCCGACCCGATGATGAGGATCGACTCGAGATCCTTCCGACGTGGCATCGGGACGACCGTTTACCACACAATGAGAAGCATGCGTCACCTAGTGCGGATAGTTGTCTTGGGCGTCGCGATCTGTTCGTCAACGCAGGCATTCGCTCTCGACCACAACATGCGCGTCGGGGAAGTTCTGCTGTCGAAGAACGGCGATACCGGGATCCAATTCATCGAGCTGGAGGATCCGTTCGGCGAGTCGTTTCCGAGCTCGTATACGCTGCAGGTGTTCGACGCGGCAGGTACCCAGATCGGCTCGTCAATCGCGCTCGCGGTAGCGTCCGGTACGACGCGAATGCTCATCGCCACCGCTGCTGCGAAGACCGAGTTCGGGACGAGCGCAAACGGACCCACGTTGACCGTCGCGTTGTCCGAGAACGGGCAGGCGTGCTTCGCCAGAACAGGCAACGTGAGGATCCATTGCGTAGCGTGGGGCTGCATCAACACGTTCATTGTCGCCACGGCGCAATCACGCGCTCCGTCGCCGCCGGATGGCCAATCGGCGCAGATCCAGAGCAACGGCTTCTACCAGCTCGCGACGCCGACGCCTGATACGGCGAACACGGTAGGGACGACGGCGTCCAACTGCCCGTCCGAGCCCGACGCGCCACCTCCCGTCGACGGGCCGGTGACCGGTGGCGATGGCGGCGTCCCGCCTGACGCCGTCGATAACGGCGCCGGCGATGCCGGCAACAATGGCGGCAACAACAACGGCGACGATGGCGGCGGGTGCTGCCAGGTCGATGGCTCGCGCAGCGCGCTCGGTGCCTGCCTGCTCGGGCTCGGCGTGGTGCTCGCGCTGCGCCGATCTCGTCGCCGGTAAGTCCAGCGATCGCGCGCACGTAGTGCATTTTGCGGACACATGATTTGCTGGGGGGGACCGGTGGCAGCTGCGGAGTGAAGCCCCGGCCCCTGGGGGCCGAATCGCGCAGTTCACACGGGTTACAGGTTGCCCCGACAATTGCAGAAGGAGACGGAATGCTTCGGACCGCGCTGTTGCTCTCGCTGCTCGCCGCGTGTGACGTCGGCTCGGTCCTGAACGAGGGTGGCGCGCAGCCCGACGCGAGCGGCGGTGGCCGGATGGACAGCAGCGGCCCGGTCGGCACGGCTCGACTGAATGTCACGCTAACCACCAGCCAGACGGCGACCCCGGTGTACCAGCCGGCCAACGTGCTCGCGGTCTGGGTCGAGGACGCGAACGGCAAGATCATGAAGACGATCGGCCGCTACGCCGACCTCCGAGCAATCGCGCTCGTCGCGTGGGGCCAGAAGGCCGGCACGAACGATGTCGACGCGCTGTCGGGCGCGACGCGCACGAGCCACACGGATCCGGTCACGTTGACGGCGTGGGACGTGACGAACCGCCAGGGGCAGGTGATCCCCGATGGCACGTACACCGTGCGCATGGAGGTCTCCGACACCAACGCGATCACGACGACCGCGAACAATCAGGGCACGTTCACGTTCGTCAAAGGCCCGAACCCGCAGATGCAGACGGGCCTCTCGAACGGCGGCTTCACGAACGTCTCGATCAGCTACACGCCGTGATCAGCGCTTCTTGACGATCTCGCCGTCGATCTTGAAATCGTCGCCGAGCGGTCCCGACAGCATCGTCGCGACTTCTTTCGCGCGCGGGCCGAGTGGCGCCTTCGTGCGCTCGAGCACCTCGACGATCGTGCGGCGGATGCGGCCGGATTCTTCCTCGGGGCGAATCAGCGCATCGACGAGCGGGCCGACGATCTTCTTCGGATCACGCGACGACAGGCCGTCGATCGCGGTGAAGCGCACGTTCTCGTCGAAGTCGAGTAGATAGGGCGTGATGCGCGACAGGACCTCGTCCTCGGTCGCGCCCTTCCACTCGCAGAACCACTTGATGAGATCGATGCGGCGATCGGGAAAGCGCGCGTAGCCCGGTGGCTCGGTCGCGAAGATCTCGTCCACTACCTTGATGATGCGATCGTGATCGGCGATGCGCTCGAACGCGCGCAGTGGGAACGACAGCTGCTCGGCGCTCTTCATGTAGCGCGTCAGTGGCGCGAGGGATGCGCCGCCTTTTTCGACCAGCACATCGACGACCCAGTTTTTCTCTTGCTCGTCTTCGACACCCTTCATGCTGGTGATGCCGAAGCGCTTGCACATGCCGAACAGCGCTTCCTCGCTACTGTCCTCGCGGAGCTTTTCTAGCGCTGACCATCGATCCGGTTGCTGGGCGAGCTTGTTGATCGCCTTGTCGATTGTCCGTTGCAGTGAGCGCTCTTTTGAAAACAACCCGAAGACCATAAGAAAAAGGCTCCAAATTTCGCTGGGAAGCTACCACCGAATCCGCCAGGTTCCGATCTGGTCGGGCCGGAGTCCCGTACAATATGGCCGATGCGATTTCTGGTCCTTGCATGTGTCGTCGCTTGCTCCGCTCCTGCGAGCAAGCCTCGCGAGAAGACGACAAATCCTGACCAGTGCTTCTACGGCTGTAAGCCGGGTGAATCTTCCGGTCAAACTGCCCAAGCAGGTGGGACACCCACGTCTGCGTCTGCGCAAAACCCGGCAGCGGGCGCCGGAGGCGCGGGGGGCGGCAAGCTCACCCCGGCTGGCGAGCGTGCGGTGCTGCTACGCCAGGCCGCCGACCTGCTCGACAAGGCCGGTCAGGCGCTCGCCGATGGCAACAAGAACCTCGCGGAGAATCTGTTCTCGACCGCCGAGCTGCTCGTCGGTGCCGACGCGCTCGCATCGCTCGCCGACCAGTTTCGCGCCGGCGCGCCTCCGCGGGTGACCACGCCGACGATCAAGGTCGAGAAGACCACCGCCCAACCGCGCGCGGTCGGCAGCTCCGAAGAAGAAGACGAACAAGACAAGGCACCGCCACCGCCGCAGGTCGGCAGCCTCACCGGCACCGTACAGATCGATGGCAAGCCACTGACCGGCGCGTACGGCCTCGTCACACTTGAGCCGGCGAGCGGCAAGTGGAAGCCACGCGCGCCGAAGCGTCACGTGATGGCGCAGCGTAACCGCGAGTTCAACCCGCGCGTCATGGCGATCGCGGTGGGATCCACCGTGGCGTTCCCGAACTTCGACAATATTTTTCACAACGTGTTCTCGACGTCGCCGCTCGGCGCGTTCGATCTCGGCATCTACAAGACCGGCGAAGCGCGCGAGTACACGTTTCAAAAAGAAGGCATCATCCGCATCGGCTGCAACTTGCACGCGAACATGACCGGCTATCTCGTCGTCGTCTCCGCGCCCGCGTATGTCGTCACCGACGACAGCGGTCACTTCAAGTTCGGCCGGCTCGCGCCGGGCAAGTACAAGCTCAAGGCGTGGAGCGAGCGCAGCAAGACGCCGATCACGCAGGACGTGACGATCAAGGTCGGTGCGAACACGGTCAACGTCGGCGTCGCCGGCGACGCACCAGCGGGCCCGGCGCCCGACAAGTTCGGAGGTAAGCGTGGCTAGGACGCCCCTCGTGGCGATCGGCGCACTGCTGGTGATTGCGGGCGGAGCGGCGGCGGGATACGGCGTGACGCGCAAGGCGACGGGTGGTCTGTCGCCGCAGGCGAGCGAGGCGATGGGCAGCTCGATCGCGCAGCTCGATGGTGACGTCAAAGCCGCGCGCGCGAGCGTGAAGGAACGGGCAGCGACGTTTGCGAGCCTGTTGCCGGTACAAGCCGCGGTGTCGACCGATGCGAGCACCGCGAAGGACATGCTCGTGCGCGGTGAGCTGCAGTTCTCGCCGCAGGCCGGCGAAGTGATCGAGCTCGGACAAGTGACCGGCGACAAGGCCGAGACGCTGCTCATCCAGCCCGAGGGTGCGATGCATTCGCCGCATGCCAGCAAGGCGGGCAGCTACGCCGACCTGATGGGCGACAAGGTCGTGATCACGGAGGTCGCGCAGGTCACGCCGAAGGAGGCGCGCGACGGGCTCACCGGTTACGTGATGGTCGTGCGCCCACTCGATCTCAAGCCGGCGATCGATCGTCTGGTCGGCGCGGGTGTCGCCGGGACGATCGAAGCGAACGGCGAGAAGCGCACGATCGGATCGCCCGCGCCGAACGCGGCGATGCAGACGCAGGCGATACCGTCGCTGCCCGAGATGAAGGTCATCGTCGCCGTGCCACCGAAGACCGGCGGTATGAACATGCCGCTCGCCGCGGGTGGTGGCGGTCTCGCCGCGCTCGGGTTGATCTTGCTCGTCGTCGGCCTCGTCGCGAAGCCGGCGGGTACAGCCGCAGCCGCAGCCGCAGCCGCGGGCACGCAGGCGCCATCGCTCGGAACTGCGGCGACGCAGATGAGTCAGCCCGGCATGTACGCTACGGGTACGCCGTCGCCGGTCGCTCCGTCGGGACCGATCGCGGCGACCGACCTCGGGCCTGGCGCGATGATCGGTCGCTGGGAAATCATCAAGCGGCTCGGCTCCGGCGGTATGGCAGACGTCTACCTCGCGCGCGCCAAGGGCGAAGCGGGCTTCGAGAAGACCGTCGCGGTCAAAGTCATGCACCCGCACCTCGCGCGCATGTCACGCGCCGTCGATCACTTCCTCGACGAAGCGCGGCTCGCAGCGCGCATCGCGCATCCCAACGTTGTCGCGATCCAGGACCTCGGCAAGATCGGCAACGACTACGTCATCGTAATGGAGTACGTCGACGGCGTCGATCTCGAGCGCCTTCTGACGTCGGCGCGCACCGCGCAGCGCCTGGTCCCGATCGACGTCGCGCTCGGCATCATGTGCCGCATCTGCGACGGCCTCAATGCCGCGCACAAATGTCTCGCCGCCGACGGCACGCCACTCAACATCGTGCACCGCGACGTCAAGAGCGCGAACGTGCTCGTGTCGAAGCAGGGCGGCGTGAAGGTCGTCGACTTCGGTATCGCAAAAGCCGCGCAGCAAGGTCACAACACGATCGCCGGCGAGACGAAGGGTACGCCGTCGATGATGGCGCCCGAGCAACGCGTCGGTGAAGCGGTCGACGTGCGCGCCGACGTCTACTCGGTCGCGGCAGTCGCGTACGAGATCCTGACCGGCCATGCCGTCAATCTCGATCTCGCTGCGCTCGCGCACCTCGGCGTCGAGAACTGGCCGCACCTGCCGCCGCCGTCGTCACTGCGCGCGCAGCTGCCGGCCGAGCTCGACGGCGTGTTGCTCAAGGCGATGTCGTTCGAGCGCGACAAGCGCCCGGCCGATTGCGCGGCGCTCGAAGCGACGTTCGAGCAGATCATGAAGCAGTACAGCCTCACCGCGAGCGACAAGGACATCGCGCGCTGGGTGCAATCCGAAGTCGCGCTGCTGTCGTCGTCGCAGCCTGACGCGTACTCGCAGACCGTAGCGCCGTAGTGCTGCTGTTCAAGAAAGCATTCTTCGCCGGCCTCACGAGCGGCGCGATCACGCTGACGTTTCGCCGCTGGCAGAAGCCGCACGTGCGCGTTGGCGGGCGCTATCGCTGTCATCCGATCGGCGTGCTCGAGGTCGATCGTGTAGATCGCGTGCGCGCTGCGGCGATCTCCGCCGACGATGCACAGCGCGCCGGGTTCGCGACGCTGCCCGAGCTCCGCGCGTACCTCGAAGAGCTCGGTCCGCTCGCCGACGACGACGAGCTGTGGCGTGTCGAGCTGCACTACGGCGGCGATGGCGATCGCGTCGAGATCGCACTCGCGGATCAGCTCACCGAAGACGACGTGCAGGCGATCGCGAAGAAGCTGGAGAAGCTCGACGGCCGGAAGCCGTGGACCGACAAGACGCTCGCGATCATCGGCAAGCACCCGCGCGTCGCCGCGTCGAAGCTGGCCGCCAAGCTCGGCCGCGAAACCCAACCGTTCAAGATCGACGTGCGCAAGCTCAAGAAGCTCGGCCTTACCCAGAGCTTCGAGGTCGGGTACGAGATATCGCCGCGCGGCAAGGCCTACCTCACTGCCCGCGCCAAGTCTGCGCCGCGGCGTGCGGCTCGGCGGGCCCGCTGAATCAAACGCACTGCGCGGGTGGCGAGGGTTATGCTCGGGGAATGCGCTGGCTCGTACTGGCAGCTCTCGTGGCCGCATGCGCGGCTGATCCGACGGAAGACACCACGTTCGAGTACCGCGTCGGTTTCGATCGCGTGGACGGCAGCGTCGTTGTCAACGGCAAGCCCTTCACGGAGCGTCTCGTCTTCAACGCCGACAGCTTCGAGGTTGCGCAGCGTGACATCGTGCTCGATGTTTCGGTCACGACGGCGGTAGGCACGCTTGCGCAGCAGCTGAGGCCGGGCTACTGCGACCTCGCGGCGAACGGTACGCCTCGCCTCGAGAGCCTTGGTTACGAGGTGATCGAATCGACACCGCCGCTCCTCCAGGTCTCGTGGTACCTGTGCGAAGGCAGTCGTGGTGGCGCCGGTGGCTCGCCGTAGTACTCGATCTACAATGAGCGCATGAGGGTGCGCCTTGTGTGGCTCGGGATCGTTGCCGGTTGTTGGTCGTCGCAGGCGCCGGTGCAATCGCCGCCGCCATCACCGCCGCCACCGCCGCTCGTCGTCGCGGCGCCACCGCCAATGCCTGTAGACGCGGGTGCGCCGGTCGTCGCGGCAGCACCCGATGCGGCCGCACCCGTTCAGCTCGCGGCGCCACCGCCAGCGACGTGCGGCACCGATGAAGTGTGGGAAGCGCTGTGCGGCGGCAAAGGTACCGGCACGGGCACGTGCGGCCCCACCTCGGACACACTCGCGAGCTGGGGGTATCAGCGTCTCGTGATCAGCGTGATCACGAAGGGCAAAGCCGATCCGCTGCTCAAGCGCTTCCACTACAGCGACGCCGAGACGCAACCGTACGCCGCGAGCATCGGCCCGGAGGGCGGCGGGCTACCGGGACCCTTCTGTTGCTACACGAGCTGCACCCCACTCGTCGTCGCTGCGCGCGCGGCAACGCCGAAGGCGCCCGCGGGACATCACGTCGAAGACGCGTGCATCTCGCCGCCGGCCAGTACGCGTGTGCCCGCGAAGCAGAATGCCAGCTGTCCCGCCGCCGTCGAGATCGCCGGCGTGCTTGCCCCATACACCGGCGCGCACAAGCCAGCGCGCGGCATCTGGTGGTACCGCGCGAACGGCGGCAAGGCCTGCTGCTACAGCGTTGTCGTGCAGGATCCGCCGCCTGACTTCGATCGCAATTGTCCGAACTGCAAGTGCGCCGCCGCCGGTACGCCGATCGCGACGCCCGACGGCGAGGTCGCGATCGAATCACTGGCGCCGGGCGATCTCGTACTGAGCATGGATCGCGGTGCGCTGCGCGCAGTGCCGCTCGCCCGCGTCCATCGCCAGCGCGTGCACGATCACGTGCTTGTCGTCGCGACGCTCGCGAACGGCCGCACGGTCGCGATGTCACCGCAGCATCCGACCGCCGACGGTCATCACTTCGCCGATCTCGCCGCCGGCTCGTTGCTCGGCGGCGTGCGCGTCGTTTCTGTCGAGCGCGTGCCGTATAGCGGCGACTACACGTACGATCTGTTGCCAGCGTCCGACAGCGCGACCTACGTGGCCGCCGGTGCGCTCGTGGGCAGTACGCTAAAACCGTAGCGTCGCGGAGACGCCGGTCTCCTTCGGCGTCACGACAGGCGCAACCGTGATGTCTTCGTTGCGCGCTCTGAGGAAGTAGATCGTCGCGCCGATCGCGCAGCCGGCTGCGATGCCGAACGAGGTCCACGCGAGCACCTGGTAGCGCTTGCCCTCGGCGATCAGATCGTCGTAGCGCTCCTTCGTCTCGGCATCGAACTCGGGCGGCTTGCCGTTGTTGCTGACGTAGAGGTCCTTGACGTCCTGCTCGGACGACGCAGTCGAGTACGCGAGCACGGCGCCGGCCGTCGCGAACGCGAGCGAGCCACCGACAAACAGCCACGCGCGATCCTTGTTCTTCGATGGCTTGATGTCGGTCGCCGACGGCTCTGGCGTCGCCGCGGCCGGGGCGGTCTCGGCAGACTTCTGCGGCAGCGTTGCCTTGCAGGCATCGATGCGCTCGCGGGTGAGCGTCGCGAAGTTGTCTGCCGGCTTTGCCTCGGCGAGGTAGCGCTCGTAGTAGCCGAGCGCGGCGCTGCACTTGCCGGCTTTCTCGTAGGCGGTTCCGATCTTGAAGAACAGAACCGCGTCTTTCGTGATCTCGTAGGCCGCGAGGAAATCGCGCGACGCATCGTCGAACCGGCTCTCGTTCATCGCCTGAGACGCCGCGTTGTAGAGCTCGGTCGCTTTCGCGAAGTCCGGCTCAGCGGCCGGGGCAGCTGGCTGATCGGGCTGCGGCATCGGCGGAGCGGGCGGCGGCACCGGCGGAGCGGGCGCGGGCGCAGGCGTCGGTGCCGCAAATGCCTGTGCCGCCGCACACAGCACGAACAGAGCGGTCGTCAGGCCACGCAAGCCACGCATGTCCCTGAGCGTACAGATCTCGCCGCAGATGCGCTATACCGCCTCCCCGGAGTATCCCGAATGGCGAAGATCGATCTCGTCCGCAACCTCGGTGTGGTCGCCCACATCGATGCCGGCAAGACCACGGTGTCGGAACGCTTCCTGTTCCATTCGGGAAAGATCCACAAGGTCGGCGAAGTCCATGACGGCGAGACCGAGATGGACTGGATGGAGCAGGAGCGCGAGCGCGGCATCACGATCACCGCGGCCGCGACCACGTTCGAGTGGAAGAAGCACGAGATTCACCTGATCGACACGCCGGGCCACGTCGACTTCACGATCGAAGTCGAACGCTCGCTGCGCGTGCTCGACGGTGCGGTTGTCGTGTTCTGCGGCGTCGCCGGCGTGCAGCCGCAGTCGGAGACGGTCTGGCACCAGGCGGACAAGTTCAAGGTTCCGCGCCTCGCGTTCGTCAACAAGCTCGATCGCGTCGGTGCGTCGTTCCAGGGCGTGGTCGCCGACATTCGCGAGCGCCTCGGCGCGAACGCGGTGCCGGTCCAGCTGCCGATCGGCGCTGAGGATCAATTCAGCGGGTGCATCGATCTCGT
Organism: Kofleriaceae bacterium; assembly: GCA_036274355.1. GTDB lineage: Bacteria > Myxococcota_A > Polyangia > Haliangiales > Haliangiaceae > JABFXX01. The sequence continues at coordinate 9,000 of DASUFX010000022.1, forward strand.
CACGATGAAGGCGATCATGTTCTCGGGTGACGTCACCGAGACGCCCGACATCGCCGACATTCCGAGCGACCTCGCCGCTGCGGCCGCCGATGCGCGCGATCAGATGATCCAGTCGCTCGCGGATCTCGATGACGGCATCGCCGCGAAGTACCTCGAGGGTCAGGACATCCCCGAGGCCGAGCTCAAAGCGGTCATTCGCAAGGCGACGATCGCGGTGAAGATGATCCCGGTGCTCGCCGGTACGGCGCTGCGCAACAAAGGCATCCATCCGCTGCTCGACGCGGTGATCGATTACCTGCCGTCGCCCGCCGACGTGCCGCCCGTGACCGGTGTCGATCCGCGCAACACGAGCGAGAAGCTCACCCGCGCGCCGAAGAACAACGAACCGTTCGCCGCGCTCGCATTCAAGATCGCGATGGACGAAGGCCGCAAGGTCGTGTTCATGCGCATCTTCAGCGGCATGATCGAAGCGGGCGCCGAGATCTTGAACGTCCGCACGAACAAGAAGGAAAAGGTCGCGCGCCTGTTCCGCATTCACGCACAGAAGCGCGAGCGCCTCGACAAGGGCATCGCTGGCGAAATCGTCGCCGTGGCGGGTCTCAAGGATGCGACGACCGGCGACACGATCTGCGATCCGAAAGCGCCGATCCTGCTCGAGCGCATCGACACCTACGAGCCCGTGATCTCGCAAGCGATCGAAGCCGAGACCCAGGCCGCGAAGGAGCGGCTCGATTTCGCGCTGCAGAAGATGGCCGACGAGGATCCGACGTTCCGGGTCAAGGAAGACACCGACACCGGCCAGACGATCATCTCAGGCATGGGCGAGCTCCACCTCGAGATCATCGTCGACCGCATGAAGCGCGAGTACGGTGTGCTTGCGCGCGCTGGCAAGCCGCAGGTCGTCTATCGCGAGACCGTGCTGGCGAGCGGCGATGGCACCGCCGAGTTCGAGCGCGACATGAAGGAGCAGGCGATCTACGGCCAGGCGTCGTGCAAGGTCGTCGGCCGTCCGCGCGGCAGTGGCATGGAGTTCAAGAAGGCGCTGCCCGCCGGGACGCTGCTATCGCCCGTGATCATCGAAGCCGGTATGCAGGGCCTCCGCGACGCCGCCTCGAGTGGCCCCGACGGTTATCCGCTCGAGGACGTCGAGGTCACGCTCACCGCGCTGGCGACGAAGGAAGGCTCGAACGCCGAGATCGGTTGTCGTGCAGCTGCCGCCGAGGCGTTCCGCCGTGCGGTCGCCGGCGCGCATCCGTCGCGGCTCGAACCGATCATGGCGGTCGAGGTCACCGTCGACGACGAGTTCCTCGGCGCCGTGATCGGCGATCTCAACCAGCGTCGCGGTCATGTTCAGGACGTCGGCTCGCGCGGCGTCAAGCGCGTGGTGCAAGCGCACGTCGCGCTCCGCAACATGTTCGGCTACTCGACGCGCCTGCGCAGCCTCACCGAGGGCCGCGCGACGTTCTCGATGCAGTTCCACGCCTACGACACACTGCAGTCGGCTTAGCCGCTAGCTGCGCACGTGATCACGTTGTCGTTCGTCGGCCCGTCGACCAAGCAGGGCAGGGGCAACGGCTGATTCGGGCACGAGATCGGGTTGCCCGTCGGCTGCACGTTGACCGGATACATCGCGCGCGTGCCGTTGTCGTACGGCACTTCGAGCAAGAACGTGATGCCGTCCTTGAACGTGTCGGTGATGCCACCGGTCCAGTACACGTCGACGACGCACGGCTCCGACGTCGATGTCCGTAGCTTCGCCATGAACGTCACCGCATCCGGCGCGACGCCAAACGTGAGCGAGCTCTGCGGCTCGGTGAACGGCTTGTCGAGCGTGTGCATCTGGATCGTTCCGCAGGCCGACAGCACGTAGGGCAGCTGCAGCGTCGCGTGCTGGTCGAGGCACGGCGTGCCCTCGGGCGTCGCATCGAATCCGCAGTCGTAGTGCGGCAGCACGGCGTTCGCGTAGCCCTGCTCGACGGCGTGCTCGATGCACGTATCCGCGGGAATCGTGTCGTCACAGTAGGCGCAGAACGCGTCCGGCAAGCACGTCGGCGAGCGCGCCGTATCGAGCCCGCACGTCGTGTCGCTCGTGACGCCATCGGCGCACGGCGAGCGGCCGATCACGCAGGTGCCGTCGAACATCGGCGTCATGCTCGAGACGCAGCTGCCGTTCGGCTTGTACTGGTACCAGAAGTCGCTGCACTCCTTCTCGGGCGGGATTCCGTCGCAATCGGGATCCGTCTTCGGCACCAGATAGTCAGTGCGCCACGCCGCGCCGTCCCACTTCTGATAGACGAGACAGCCGGTCGGTTCGGCGAGAGCCGACGTCGGCGCGCGATTCCACACGAGCCCGCGCCAGTTGTGATCGGTCGGCGGCGGCGTGTCGACGTCGTTGATCGCGACGTCGGCTGGATGGAGGTCCATCTTCCAGATCACGACCTCGGAGGTCGGGATGAACGTGTTGTCCTCGGGCTGCAGCGCTTTGATGGCGGTGACCTTGTCACCGTCGTAGCCGACGAACGTGATCCACGCAGGATCCTCGAAGCCCGGTTTTGCATCGAGATGGATCACGAAGCGATCCGGACGCGGCTCCGCCCGGATCAGCGCTTCATCGCGCAAGAAGTAGATGCCGCCGCTCGTGCGCTCTTTGTCGTTCCACGCGACGCCGTTCGGGCAGTCGCCGCATTGGTCGTATGCGATCCACAGCTCGACGCGATCCACCTTCACGCCGTCCGGCGCATAGATGTCGATGTCGACGCCGGTGCCACTGTTGCAGCCGGCGAGAACGTAAGCCACGAGCAGCGCACCCCAGCGCATCACGTCCAAGGTATCACGCGCACCGCTCAGGGCGGGAACACCGGTGTATTGACGCACTGGTCGACGAGCTCGCTGAGGTCCCACGACCACGTCGCCTGGCAGGCGATCTGCGCATCGCATCCGACATTGAGCGGGTCGACATCGAACACGATCGGCACCGCAACGCCGCGACCGTTGTCGAGCTCCGCTGCCACGAGGCCGGCGAACGTGTGACGTAGGCCCGGGGAACCCGACACCACGATCTCGAAGTTGCAGTTGGGCTGCAGGTTCTTCACGTCGACCTTCAGCGTCGCGCCCGCGTCGGTGAATTGGATGCTGTTGTTCCAATCGAGACCGATGCTCGTGATCTGGGGGAACTCGCCGCTGGTCTTGCAGAAGTGCCCGCCGATATTCGCCGGTGGCTGCGAGAGCGCCTTGATCGGGTTCGGACACAAGCCGCCGGCCGCGTCGTAGTACAGCTTGCAGTGGATGTGCGACGGGTACTGCGCGGCGAGCGGCGTGATATCGCGCGCGCAGTCCCACTGGTTGCCGGTCATGTTCGTGCAGCGACCGCACACCGACTTTGGCATGCAATAGGCGCTCGGCGCCGTGCAGCCGTTCTCGCGGCCGACGCCATCGCGGCAGGGCGGTCCGCCGAGCACGCAGGCGTCGTTCGTCGTGCCATCGGTCGAGACGACTCGCTCGGTGACGAGGCAGGCTGTATCCGAAAGTTGCGGCCGCGCATAGCTCATGAAGAAGTTCGGCTGACATTCCTTCGCATCGCCGGTGCGCCAACCGTCGCAATCAGGATCGAGGTCGGTCACGACGGCGTCGGCGCTCGTCGTGCGCTTGTCGAACAGCGCGACGCACGTCTTGCCGGCCTCGGGTGAGCCGGCAGTCGACTGCCAGACGTCGAGGAACAGCGGAGACGCAGTGTTCGCATTGTTCGCGATCGGCTCGAGCACGAGGTCGTAACGCGCGATGAACTCGCGCGGGACTTCGATCGCATGTGCAACGGCCGCGGAGACCGGCGTGTCACCGGCATAGCCGATCGCGATCACCACGCCGAGCTTGTCGCCGCCCTGGAACTGAAAGACGACCGGCTTGCCCGCGCTCACTTCGCGAACGTCGAGCTCGTTGTAATTGTCGCGCACCCACGCCGACGACTTCGGGAACGGTGTGCTGTGCTGCGGCGGCATGATCGATTCGGTGTACGCGTCGCCGAGGCCGACGTAGAGCGCGACCTTCGTGACCGTGTCGTTCTTCGGCTCGACGACAAACTCGACGCCGCCACGCGCGCAGCTCGCGATCACGAGCACGAGCAACGCGACCAGCCCTCTCATGTGATCAGCATACAGTGCCGACCTATTCTCGAAGCAAATATCGAAGTGACGTGGGCCGCAGCTAGAAAATGGCCCGCGATCGTCGCGCCCTCGACGATTACGAAATGGCTATTCGTGCGCGGGCGGCACGCGGTCTTCGCGTCGCACCGCAAGTCCAAGAAGTCGTTGCATCACCGATCGTCAAGTGGGTCGGCGGCAAGACGAAGCTCCTCCCTGATCTGTTGTCCCGCATGCCCGAACGGTACGGCCGCTATTACGAGCCGTTTGCCGGCGGCGCGGCGCTGTTCTTTCGGCTCGCCCCCAAGCGCGCGGTGCTCGCCGATTCGAACCCCGACCTGATCGGCCTCTACACCGCGGTCGCGAACGACGTGAACGCGGTCATTCGTCGGCTGCAGGGCCATCGCGACGCGCACGACGAAGCGCACTACTACGACATGCGCACGCGCTGGAACGATCGCGACCACGAGTGGTCGACCCCGGAGCGCGCGGCCGCGTTCATCTATCTGAACAAGACTTGCTTCAATGGCCTGTGGCGCGTGAACCGGTCGGGCGCGTTCACCGTGCCGATCGGTCGCTATACCGATCCGCCGATCTGCGTGCCCGACGCGCTGCGCGCTGCCCATCACGTGTTGTCACGCGCCGAGATCCGCCGCGCGGACTATCGCACCGCGGTGCGCGACGCGAAGGCCGGCGACTTCCTCTACTTCGATCCGCCGTACGACCCGGTCACGCCGACCGCGAACTTCACGAGCTACACCGCGGACTCGTTCGGCCCGGACGAGCAACGCGCGCTCGCCGACACCGCACGCGAGCTCGTCGCCCGCGGCTGTCAGGTCATGCTGTCGAACAGCGACACGCCGTTCATTCGGTCGATCTACAAGGGCTTCCGCGTCGACCGCGTGAAGTGCGCGCGGGCGATCAACTCCAACGCCGCCAAGCGTGGCGACGTCGACGAGCTGATCATCACTGGCGGTTACTAAACCAGCACTTACGAAACGGGGTCTGACCGGTCTGACCCCTTTTCCGGCTACGCCAGCGCTTGCGCTTCGGCGTACTGCTGCGTGCTCGGATCGTAGTCGAGCAACGTGCCGACCACGCCGGCAGAGCGCGCGATGCGCATGATGTCGTCGCGGTTTCCCTTGACGACCATGCGCGGTTCCGCGCCTTCGAGAGAAGAGGACGATACGAACTGGCGAGCCTTGACGACGTTCTTGAACACGAGCAGGTAGGTCTGCTCGTTGCCGGCACGCGCCATCACGGGCACGCGACCAGCCGGGTCTTCCGCAGTCAGCTCACCTTCGTTCGACACAAGGAGGACCCAGAGGCCATCGAGGGTCGGAGAGGAGGTTTGGAGCATAAGTTGGCGCGGGATAGATGCTCGGTTTTCCTCGATATGTCAAGAACCTTTGTTACCGGGTCTCGGACGATGACGTATGCTGCGTCAGCCCGATGACACGCACCCATCTTCCGGTTCTCCAGGCCACCGCTTTGCGGCCGCCGAGCTCGGGAAATGTCGTGCCGGCGGATCCCCTCGTGGACGGATTTGCGCGGCGCATTCGCTACCTTCGCGTTTCTGTCACCGACCGCTGCAACTACCGTTGCACGTATTGCATGCCGGAGACACTGGAAGACCGCATGAACTTCCAGCCGCGCGCCGCGCTGCTGACGTTCGAAGAGCTGGAACAGATCGTTGCGGTGTTCGCACGGCTCGGCGTGCGCAAGATCCGGCTGACTGGCGGCGAGCCCACGGTGCGCCACGGCATCGTCGATCTCGTGCGCCGCATGACGGCAGTGCCGGGCATCGAGCAGGTGGTGATGACGAGCAACGGTCACTTGCTCGCCGAGCTCGCCGAACCGCTGCGCGCGGCCGGGCTATCCGCGATCAACATCTCCGTCGACACGCTCGACGCCGATCGCTTCCGCACGATCACCAGCCGCGGCGAGCTGTCACGCGTGCTCGCCGGCATCGACGCTGCGGTCGCGGCCGGCCTGCGCGTGAAGACGAACGCGGTCGCGTTGCGCGGCATCAACGAGCACGAGCTCGTCGCGCTCTGCGAGGACGCGTGGCGCCGCGGCGCGACGCCGCGCTTCATCGAGCACATGCCGATGTCCGACGGTGCGCTCTACGAGGCCGCGCAGGGGATCTCGGCCGCGGCGATTCGCCGCACGGTCGAAGCCGCGCTCGGCTCGCTCGTGGCCGCCGACGACCGCCCACCGAAAATGGAGCCGGCCGGATTCACTCCGGCGGGCGGGGTCGACGCCGGCCCGGCGCGCTACTGGGCACTCGCAGCCGACCCGACCAAGCAACTCGGCATCATCTCCGCGATGACCGAGCACTTCTGTGATGACTGCAATCGGTTGCGCCTGACGGCCACTGGCGAGCTGCACGCCTGCCTGGGGCATGATGACGCAGTCAGCCTCCGCGACGTTCTCCGGGGTGGGGGCTCAGACGCCGACCTCGTTCACGCAATCGCCGGGGCTGTACAGGGCAAACGCGCGGGGCATGTTTTCGAGGCTAAGGCACCGGCGAAACACATGATCGGGATTGGTGGCTAACGTTCGGAATGCCGGCTGACCGTGCTACGGTTGGTCGGGAAACGGGACGCCGGGCTTACCGCGAAAGCGGAGCACCCCCAATGAAGCAAGGAACGCTCGCCAAACTCGCCGTCACCATAGCCGTCGTCGCTGGCGGCGCTGGGTTCATGGTCTATTCGTCGACCAAGCACGCGCAGCACTACGAGATGGTCGACGCGTTGCTCGCCAAGGGCTTCGACCAGTTCAAGGACAAGGAGATCAAGGTCCACGGCTACGTCGAGGCGGGCACCATCGCCAAGGCGACCGTGAACCAAGAGACGCGGCACATGTTCGTGCTGCAGAAGAACGGCAAGAAGATCCGCGTGTTCGTCAGCGGACCGACGCCGGATACGTTCAAGGATGCCAGCGAGGTCGTCGCCACCGGCCGCCTCGTTCCCGCCACCAACATGCAGGCGGTCGCTGATGCGATCTGCGCGAAGCCGGACAGCAAGCTGCCCGGCGAGTGCAAGGACGGCGCGAAGGTGCCGGCCGACGCCGAGCAGACGATGGTCGTCGAGGCGACCGAGCTGATGGCGAAATGCCCCTCGAAGTACAAAGGCGCCGACTCGAACCGGATCGACACTACCTACAAGTGATCGGCCACCACCATGACTGATCACAGCGTTCCGTTTTCACCGATCGCGCTGGTAGGCACGATCGCCCTTCTGACCGCCTACGCGGTCGCCGCCTGGTGTGTTGCTGCTGGCATCGCCGGCAACGCGCGCAAGAGCCGGCGACTGGTCAACTCCGCCGTCTACGGCCTGTATGGCTTCGCGGCGCTCGTCGGCCTTGCGTCGGCGCTCATCATCTACGCGTTCGTCACGCACGACTTCTCGATCAAGTACGTCGCGGCGACGAGCGATACGACGATGTCGACCTGGTACAAGGTCACCGCGTTCTGGGGCGGCCTCGACGGCTCACTGCTGTTCTGGGTCCTCGTGCTCGCGCTGTTCTCGACGATCGCGATCGCGGTCAACGCGAAGCGACATCGCGACATGATCGGGTTCGTCGTCGGTACGATCATGGTGGTGCAGGTGTTCTTCCTGTCGCTCCTCATCTTCACGAAGAACCCGTTCTCGACGTACCTCACCACGCCGCCTGCCGATGGCCGTGGCTTGAACCCGCTGCTCCAGAACTACTGGATGGTGATCCACCCGCCGAGCCTGTACGTCGGCTTCGTCGCGGCGACGATTCCATTCTCGTTCGGCATCGGCGCGCTCGCGTCTGGCCGCCTCGACGACATGTGGCTCGGCTCGGTGCGCGTCTGGGTGCTGATCTGCTTCGGCTTCCTCTCGCTCGGCCTCATCCTCGGCGGTCGCTGGGCGTATGAAGAGCTCGGCTGGGGCGGCTACTGGGCGTGGGACCCGGTCGAGAACGCCGGCTTCATGCCGTGGTTCTGCGCGACCGCGTTCCTGCACTCCGCGATCATTCAAGAGCAGCGCGGAATGATGAAGACGTGGAACCTCGTCCTCGTCGTCGTCACGTTCTTCCTCACGATCTTCGGCACGTTCATGACCCGCTCGGGCGCGGTGCAGTCGGTGCACGCGTTCGGTGAGGACAACGAGCTCGCGATCAACTTCATCGTGTTCATGGCGCTGATCCTGATCGTGTCGATCGGGCTCATCGTCTATCGCTCGAGCAAGCTCTCGACGAAGACCGAGTTTGACTCGTTCTACTCGCGCGAGTTCGCGTTCCTGCTCAACAACTGGATCCTGCTCGCGTGCGCGTTCTTCGTCCTGTTCGCGACGATGTTCCCGACGATCTCCGAGGCGATCGATGGCTCGCGCGTCTCGGTCGGCCCCGAGTTCTTCAACAAGTGGATGACGCCATTCGGGCTGTCACTGTTGTTCCTCGCCGGTGCCGCGCCGCTACTCGCCTGGCGCAAGACGACGCGCGAACGGTTGTGGAACCAGTTCATGTTCCCGACCGGCCTGATGGCCGCGACGATCGTCGGTCTTTTGATCGCGTTCCCGCAGACGAAAGAGACCAGCTCGATCTTCGCCGACAAGCTGGAGATTCCGGTCTCGCTGATCAACTTCGGTCTCATCGCGTTCTGCGTCGGCTCGATCGGCCAGGAGTTCTGGCGCGGCATGCTCGTGCGCCGCAAACAGACCGGCTCCGATCCGATGACGTCGCTCATCGGCCTCGTCCTGTCGAAGCGCCGCAAGTACGGCGGCTACATCGTGCACCTCGGCGTCGCCGTCATGTTCTTCGGCTTCGCCGGCAAGGCGTACGACAGCATGATCGATCGCACCGTCGACAAGCCCGGCGCCTACAACGCGTCGAATGGCACCGGCGACTCGTCGTTCACGTTCACCGTTCCGAAGACCGACAAGGCCGGCAACACGATCCAGGATCCGGTCTTCGTCGGTCCGTTCTCGAAGAGCCGCTACACGTTCACCTACGAGAACCTGTTCCACACCAGCGACGATCACAAGGACGCGGTGACGGCGCAGGTCGGCATCTACGACTACGGCCGCCGGATCGGCACCGTCTACCCGGCGAAGTGGGACTACCACAAGGGCGACGGTCAGATGACGACCGAGGTCGCCATCAAGGTGCGCGTGCTCGAAGACGTCTACCTGGTGCTCACGGGCTTCGACCTCGAGAGCAAGCAGGCGAACTTCCGCGTCTACTTGAACCCGCTCATCCTCTGGGTGTGGGTCGGCTTCTTGATCCTCGCGTTCGGCACGCTCGTGTGTCTGATCCCGCAGCGCGTCGTCGACCTCCTGCAGTGGAAGCCGAAGACGCGGCTCGGCCGTGCCGCCGATGTCAGCATCGTCGCGAGCGTGTGCTTCGCGGTCGTCATGGGCATCGCGAGCCAGGCGCACGCGCAGGGCGAGGAGCAGCAGAGCAGCGGTGGCGAGCACGTGCCGGCGGGCATGGGCATGGGCGACGCGGGCGCAGGCTACG
>DASUFX010000023.1:0-9145 GCA_036274355.1 Kofleriaceae bacterium
CGCACTCGTCGCGCACTGGCAGGGGGGGCGCCGTGCGTAGCCCGTACATCGTCAGCCGCAGCTACGACTGGCTGTGGTTCTTGTCGATGCCGATGCTGTCGCTCGCGATCGGCGTGCTCGTCTCCGGCTGGCCATCGCTGACGACCACCGAGCACCACCTCGGTACCGAGACCGACTCGCTCGTCGGATTCTTCGTCGGCACGGTGACGCACGCGCACTTGGTTGCCGTGTTCTTTCGTAGCCACGGCAATGCGCAGATCCGCAAGCTCTATCCGATCCGGTTCTTCATCGTGCCGGTCGTGCTGTGGCTCGCGATCGTGGTCTCGCCGTGGATCGCGGTCGCGAGCACGGTCGTCGCGACGTTCTGGGACGTCTGGCACTCGGGCGCGCAGACGTTCGGCTTCGCGCGCATCTACGAGCGCAACCACGGCACGCCACCCGAGCTCGGCCGCAGGCTCGACTTCTGGTTGCAGCAGCTGCTCTACGCCGGACCGATCCTCGCGGGCGCGACGCTGATGGATCACTTCGACTCGTTCTCCGGCTTCAAGTCGGTCGGCGACGCGTTGTTCTCGTCGGTGCCGGCCGCCGTCGAGGGCCATCGCCGCTACCTCACGTTCGGTGTGCTGATCGCCGGCGCGCTGCTGATCGCAGCCTACGTGATCGTCTACTGGCGGCTCGCCAAGCGCGGCGAGTGGAAGCCGCCGTGGCTCAAGCTATGGCTCGTCGGCTCGACGGGCTTCGTCTCGATCTACTCGTGGGGCTTCAACTCGTGGGGACAAGCGTTCTTGATCATGAACCTGTTCCACGCGCTCCAGTACCTCGGGCTCGTGTGGGCGATGGAGAAGAAGCGGATCTGCGAGCTGATGCGACTACCGAATCACCCGCGCGTCGCATTGTCGATTTACGTCGGCAGCGTGTTCGTCTACGGCTTCGCGGTGCAGGCGCTGAGCAGTGACATCACCACGCTATGGGCGATCACGATGGTCGTGTCTCTCATGCACTTCTGGTACGACGCGTTCGTGTGGTCCGTGCGCCGCGCGCAGGTCTAGGCGCCGCGCACAGCCGGTGTAACCGATCGCGAGCGACCGCGTCCACGTGAACGCGAAGTCGTCACCGACGTTGCCGGTGGCGAGCATGCGCCACAGCGGCCAGCGAAACCGCGGCCTGGAGCCGCGCAGCTGCATCATGGCGAAGCCGGCGTTCTCGCACATCGTGGTGACCTCGGCTGGTGTCCGGAACAGCTCGATGACGTGCAGGTCCTTCGGCGCATTCGCGACGAACCACTCGACGCCCTTGATCACGATCACGTGGGCGCGCTTGGTGCGGTTGAACGTATGGAAGAAGAACAGTCCGCCCGGACGGAGCACGCGGCCGGCTTCCGCGATCAACCGGTCGGGCGCGGTGACGTGCTCGAGCAGATCCATCGCGCATACGACATCGAAGCTGCCGTTGGCGAACGGCAGGTCGCAGGCATCGGCGATTTGATACGTCGCGGACTGCGTGACGTCGTGTGCGCGCGCCACGCTCAGGTTCTCGGGCGTCATGTCGATGCCGCTGACGTGATGGCCGCGCGCGGCGAGATAATTCGACAAGAAGCCGGCGCCGCAGCCGAGATCGAGCACGCGACATCCGGGACCGAGGGTGTTCTCGATCTCGTCGGCGAGCCACGGATTGCGGTGGCGCGATTCGGCCCGGAGCAGTGCGATCGGCGTGTCCTCGGCGTGGTACCAGCGCTCCCCGAGATCGGCGTACCAGTCGTTGTTCACGGCGCGCGCTCGGCGATCGCGCAGCACGTTCCAGTACACTAGCTGATATGTCATGAACGCGACCGTGACCACGAGCTGACCGACGAGCAGCGAACGCTCACCGTGCCACCACAACCACGCGAACGCCGTCAGCACGATCGGGTGCAGCGCGAACAGAACCGCGTGCAGCCAGTGCTCGCCCGCGGTGCATAGCTTCGCATGCACACCCTCGTCCTTCGTGACGAACAGCGTCGACGCGATCGCGAGGCCGACGTAGAACGGCAGCGCATAGCCAGCGTCGTGCGGCACTGCGAGCAACCACGCGAGACACGAGATGATCGTGAGCGTGTCGAGCGGATGGCCGAGGCGCTCCCAGCGCGGCAGCTCGCGACGGCGATGAAATCCGAATTCGTCGACGATCATCGCGAGCGCCTGCAGCGCGATCGGCACGACGCACGCGGCGATCATTGCTTCTCCAAGAGCGCACCGCACACGGTGAGGCCCGGACCGAACGCGAGGCTCGGGATCATCGTCCCGCGAGGCACGTTCGGATCGAGCAGCATCCGCATCCAGATATGCGGCAGCGTTGCCGACGACATGTTGCCGTAGTCGCGCAGCACGCCACGGCTCGCTGCGACCTGCTGGTCCTCGAGCTCGAGTACGTCGCGCACGCGATCGATGATCTTCGGGCCGCCGGGATGGACGGCGAACAGCGACGTCTTCATGTGGCCGAGCGTCATGCCGCCGCGTTTGAACAGCTCGAGCACGAACGGCCGCAGTGCGTCTGCGATGCGATCAGGGACATCGCGCGACAGCGTCATCTGGAGCCCGTGATCGGAGACGCGCCAGCCCATCGAGTCGTGCGAATCGGGAATCACGACCTCGTACGACGTGACGAGACGCAGCCCCGGGCCTGCGTCGGGGTACATCGAATACCGGATCATGCCGTCGGCGAACAAGCTCTGGACGACGAGCTGCTCGACGCGGTGATCGGCGGGATCGAGATGCAGCGAGCTGAGCTCGGTGTGCGCGATGTCGACGCGTCGCGCGCCGATCGCGGTGAAGCCGGCCGCCATACGCACCGCCGGCAGCGCCGCATAACACCCCATGTGATAGGCGTGCGTGACGCGCGTGTGGCCGCCCCAGCCTTTGCGCGCGACGACGCGCTGGGCGCCGCTCGGCGACACGTAGCCGGTGCACGTGACGTGAATCAGATCGTCGGGGGCGTGCTGCTCCTCGGCGTACGCGTGAAGGAAGTACTCGTTGACGATGTCTGCGAACAGCTTCATCCGCGTCGCGATCGGGCGGCCGTGCGGATGAACCATCAGATCGTAGACCTCGTTGGTCGCGAACCCGACGCGCTCGACATCGGCTACCGAGTGACCACGCGTGGCGAGTTTGCTCGGCGGACATGCGCAGCGCTCGAGGACGCGGGCGACCTTGCCCTCGAAGCGCCGGCGGTCTCGGTCGTCGAGCTTGCCGAGGGTTGCTTCCGCCTCGGCGTGCGCCGCTGCGAGCCACGCGAGGCTGCGTGCCTGGTCGATCTGAAACTGAGGTCTAGTGGCGACGAATCCAGCGAGCCGCATGCGAACGCGCGCGAGTGCAGCTTTCGATCCGCGACGGAGCGAGCGGAGGTAGCCGGTTAGCTACACCGCATCGTAGCGTCCGAGCACGCTGTGGCGGGAGCGTCCCACTAACCCGTCGCGAGCGCGTCGGCGTGAACGGGCCACGCGCCGATCAGGTCGTCCTCCGACGTCTGCGCCTTGCGGGCCTCGAACTGATCGACGATCCGCAGGATCGATGCGACCCGAGCTTGCCAGGTCTCGTTTGCCATGAGCTCCGATCGCTTGATGCGCGCCGCGACGCCACCTTCGAACAGCGCCTGCTCGATCGCTGCGACCATCTCGTCACCGGTGTTCGCGATGTGGCAGAGGTGAGCGTACGGCTGGACCTCCGGCATGTTCGTCGAGACCACCGGCAAGCCCGCCGACAGGTACTCGCGCAGCTTGAGCGGGTTGATGAACTTGACGTCGTTGTCGATGCGATACGGAATCAGACCGACGTCGAAGCCTTTGCAGTACGCCGGCAGCTCGTCGTGCTTCTTCTGGCCGAGCAGGTGGACGTTCGGCAGTCCCTTGAGCGGGCCGATGTCACACATCTCCTGGCCGATCAACACGAGCGACCAGCTCGGGCGCGCCTTCGCGACGTACGCCATCAGATCGTAGTCGAGGAAATCGCGCAGCGTGCCGAAGAATCCGATCCGCGGGCCGGGTAGGGCAGCGAGGTCGGCCGGCACTGGTAACGCGTCTTCGATCGCGCGCGCGAACTTCGGGTAGTCGACGCCGTGCGGAGCGAGGAATGTATTGCGGCAGTAGCGACGCTTCTTGTCGCGCAGCGCGAGGCTCGTCGTGAACGTCGCGTCGACGCGCTCGAGCAGCTGGCGCTCCATCGCCAGTGTGCCCTCGCGATCGAGGCCGGGAAACGTCGCCCATTCGTCGACGCAGTAGTAGAACGCGAGCTCTTCGCCGAGTGTGCCGACATACGGCGCGGTGTTCGGCAGGAACGTGACCAGATGAAACTTGTCGATGCCGAGCTGCGCACGCAACGCGCGGATCGTCATTCGCAGGATCTGGCGGTTGATCACGTTCGCGACTTCGCTCTGCGGCAGCGGCAGCACGAGTGGCGTCGCGACCCACAGATCATTCTCGACGTTGACGGCGCCGCGCGTGAACTCGACTAGCTTGCGGCGAATCTTGCCGAGGTCGCGTGTGCTTTTGATGTTTGGCTTGCGCGTCGCGAGCGAGTTCAGCCACAACACGCGGCGCGTCGTTGCGAGCTCGCGCAGCACGTGATGATTCGATGTCGGGTCCTCTTGCCAGTCTTTCGAGAAAGCGATGATCGGCGTAGCCATGCTCGAAACATGAGTCAGGCATCGTCGTAATCCAGACGCGCACAGGTGAGAGTGGCTCCAGACAAAACGCACGTTCCGTCCAAGCACACGCGCCCAACAAACTTCTCTTCGGGAAAATCGTTTCGGAAAAGTTCCTAAGGGGCGCCGGCTACCGAAGGTACGAGAATGACACGTGCTTGTACTCGGTAATTTTCCCGTCCTCGATCGTCACACTGCGCATGGCGTAGATCTCGTGGGCGCCCTTCGGCAGACCTTCGAACTTCATCGCCTTCGCGGTCTGGTGCAGGCATTCAACCAACGCTTCTTGTGGCAGCGTCGTCTTCTCGCCATCGGCGCTCGTCGTCTCGATCACGAACTTGTCGCCACGCTGCGCGACGATATACGTGAGCATCGCGGTGCCCGTCGGATGCTGGCCGGCGATCACCGCCTTGTCGACACACTCGCGCACGAGCGGCTCGACGGCGGCGGTCTGCGCCTTCAGTTGCCGCGCACCAAAGTCGATGCCTTCGTTCTCGTGCTGCGCCGGTGAATAGGGCAGGTCTTCGGGGCGCACGGACGGCGCAGCCGGCGCGCTCATCGCTGGGCGAGACGGACGAGCGGCGGAGCTGGGCGCGGCGGCCGAGCGAGCGGTGCCCGAGGTAGTTCCCGGCCCTGGCGCCACCGCGGGGCTGTGTCCAGACGGCCTCGCGATCGATTCGGTCTGTTGCGCGGGCGCGGAATCGGTGCGCGTCGAGTGCCACAACCCGACGAGCGCGAGGAGCAGGCCAGCGGCACCTGCAACCATCAACAAGCTCGACCGACGCGACATGCGGTCCGGCTACCTTAGCAGGCAACGATTGCCGACCGAGCAAGTCTTGCCGGCGAGATCGGCGAAAGTCACATACTTCGCGGTGGCGTGGGCGCTGCAGTACGCTGGCAACCAATGCGTGCAGTCCTTCTCGTGCTTGCGCTCACAGCGTGTACCGAAGTTCGTCAGGTCAACCGGTGGCCGAATCACCGGAAAGAAAAGGACGCGCAGATCGCGGCACTCGAGGACAGGATTCACACGCTCGAGGAACACATCGAGGCACTAGAGGCGGTGCTGCACAAGTTGTCGCAGCCGCCCGCCGCACCACCTGCGCCGCCGCCGACTGCTGTACCTTCGCCGGGCTCGTGAGCCCCGAAGAAGTCGAGATCCGCCGGCGCGTGCTCGCGCTGATCAAGCAGCACGGCTGGAACTCGACTTCGTTTCAGATTCTCGAGCCCGGCTTTCACTACTGGGTCGACGGCGACGATGCATGCGTCGGCTACGTCGACACCGGTGCAGCGTGGGTCGTCGCAGGCGCGCCGATCGCGCCCGCGGAGCGGCTCGCCGAGGTGACCGCACGATTCACCGCCGCGGCTGCTGCCCAGGGGCGTCGCGTGTGTTGCTTCGGTACCGAGTCGCGGTTCCAGGATGTCGTGCAGTGGTCGGCGCTGCGCATCGGCGATCAGCCGGTGTGGACGCCCAGCACGTGGGATGCGGTCATCAAGGAGAGCAAGAGCCTGCGCGAGCAGCTGAGGCGGTCGCGCGCGAAAGGCGTTACGATTCGTGCGCTCGAGGTTGCCGAGCTCGCGGTCGATCACCCGGTGCGTGTGCGGCTCGATGCGTTGATCGCGCGCTGGCTCGCGACGAAAGAGATTGCGCCGATGGGCTTCATCGTGCAGCTCGATCCGTTCTCGTTCCCCGAGGAGAAGCGTTACTTCGTCGCCGAACGCGACGGCACGATCGTCGGGTTTCTCGCGGCGATTCCGATCTACGCGCGTTCGGGCTGGTTCTTCGAAGATCTGCTGCGCGATCCGACCGCGCCGAACGGAACGACCGAGTTATTGATCGATGGCGCGATGCGCGCGGCTGCCAGTGCGAACGTCGATCACGTGACGCTCGGTCTGGCACCACTCGCCGGCGAAGTGTCACCGTGGCTGCGGTTCGCGCGCCGCTGGGGCCGGCCACTCTACGACTTCGAAGGTCTGCATGCGTTCAAGTCGAAGCTGAAGCCACGCGCGTGGGATCCGATCTATCTCTCGTACCCGCGCAAGCGGAGCGGCATCATGGCGATCGTCGACACGCTGACCGCATTCGCGCGCGGCGGCTTGTTGCGCTTCGGGATCCAGACGCTGTTGCGCGGGCCCGCAATCGTCGTCCGTGCACTCGCCGCGCTACTCGTCGTGTGGACCGTGTTGCTGGCGTTGCCGCACAGCGCGCGGTTTTTTCCATCACCCGCCTGGCAATGGGGCTGGGTCGGCTTCGACATCGTGCTCGGCATCGCGCTGTTCGTGCTCGCGAAGCGCTGGCGTCACGATCTAGCGACGATCGTGGCAGGTGTCGTCACTGCCGATGCGGTGGCGACCGCCGCGCAAGTTGCGTTCTTCAACGTGCCGCGCGTGCACGGCATCACGGACGTCGTCGTGATCGCGATCGCGATCGCAGCGCCAACGAGCGCGGCGGTGCTGCTCTGGCATGCGCGCGC
This sequence comes from Kofleriaceae bacterium, assembly GCA_036274355.1. Lineage (GTDB taxonomy): Bacteria > Myxococcota_A > Polyangia > Haliangiales > Haliangiaceae > JABFXX01. The sequence continues at coordinate 7,146 of DASUFX010000023.1, forward strand.
GCATCGCCAGGTACTCGCGGATCACGAGTAAGCGGGTAAATACGTATCGGGCTCTTCGCCGGGGCGGCCGGAGAGGATGCGTAGTGCGGGGTATTGATCGACCAGGAACATCGTCAGCTCGCGCATCGACGCGAAGTTTCCAGTCAGCACGACCGTCGAGACTCCCTCGCGCTCGGATTCGAGCAGCTGGATGAGATCGAGCGGCGTCGCGACGAACGACGTGTTCGGTCGCGCGTGCTTCGGTGGCGTTCGCGTAACGACAAGCGTTCGGCCGTGGTCGTGTTTATCGATCATCCCGGGCCGTTGCGTTATGCAACACGGGCACCAGCGACGACACCTGCTCGGTTCGTATGCAAGGCGACGGAGTGCCAAGCGAGTTGGCTGCTCCCGTACGTTTCGCGAGCGCGACCGTGCGAGCACGCCACGGGCGAATGCGCTCGCATTGCCAAGTGCGCTCGATCCGCTCGTTAGGGTTCGTTTAGGAAACGTTCAGCGACAACTTAGGAAAAGCTCAGCGAGTACTTAGGAACGCGAATCTTCAGGAGTCGGCAGATTGGTCGACATGAAGACGTTCGCAGCTATCACGACACTGGTTGGTGTCGGGCTCGCCGTCGCGGTCGCCAGCACCCGCCGCTCGGTCGAGCGCGTGCCTACCGAGTTGCCCGCTACGCTCCGCGAGACCGGTCTGTACGCGGACTGGGATCGCAAAGAGGTAGCGGCGGCGAATCGCCCCTTCACTCCGCAGTACCCGCTATGGACGGACGCCGCTCGCAAGCGCCGCTGGATCTATCTGCCGCGCGGTGCTGCGATCGACGCGTCGAACCCCGACGCGTGGCAGTTCCCGGTCGGCACGCGGCTGTGGAAAGAGTTCTCCTTCGGCGCGCGCACGGAGACGCGGTTCATGATGCGCACTCGCGACGGCTGGAAGTTCGCGACGTACGTATGGACTGCCGACGGTTCTGACGCCGTGCGCGCGCCGAATGGAGGCCCGGTCACTGCCGAGGTGGCGCCGGGCGTGCGGCATCAGGTTCCGGCCGAAGGCGAGTGCCACGCATGTCACGGCAACGGCGCAACGCCGGTACTCGGCTTCTCGGCGCTCCAGCTCAGTCCCGATCGCGATCCGAACGCGCTGCACAGCGAGCAGCCAGCGCCCGGCTCGCTCGATCTGAATGCGCTCGTGGCCGCGAAGCTCGTGCTCGGATTGCCGGCGAGCGCACGCGCGCCGCGGATTCCGGGACCGCCAGTCGAGCGCGCCGCACTCGGTTACTTGCATGGCAACTGCGGGCACTGCCATCGCGCCGACGGTGCGGTCGCGAGCGTCGGCATGGTGCTCGCGTATTCGGTCGTTCGGCCGCCCGCGACGCACACCGCGATCGCTCAGCCGAGCAAGTTCATGGCACCGCACGTGCGCGTAGCGCCGGGTGATGCCGAGCAGAGCGTGGTGATCGCACGCATGCGTACTCGTTCGCCCGTCGAGCAAATGCCGCCGCTCGGCACCCAGCTCGTCGACGAAGCAGCCGTTCATCTCATCGCGACCTGGATCGACCAGCTCGCACCTTCGCAACCAACAGGAGAATCGAAATGACTACGAAGCACTTCATCACCATGATCGCGGTCCTCGCCGCCCAGGCCGCCTGCAAGAGCGAGCCGGCACCGGCCAAGCAACAATCCCCCGTCGAGCGCGGCGGCTACCTCGTCATGACGAGCGCCTGCCACGACTGCCACACGCCGATGAAGATGGGCGACAAGGGACCCGAGCCGGACTTCAGCCGCCAGCTCTCGGGACATCCGGCCGGCATGGTGTTGCCGCCAGTGCCGGCGCTCATGGGGCCATGGGTCATGGCCGCGGCGGCGACGAACACCGCATGGGCTGGACCGTGGGGCGTGTCGTTCACGCGCAACCTGACGCCCGACAAGGAGACCGGCATCGGCAACTGGACGAAGCAGATGTTCATCGACACGATCCGCAATGGTCGTCACATGGGCGTCGGCCGGCCACT
>DASUFX010000024.1:0-4586 GCA_036274355.1 Kofleriaceae bacterium
TGGCCACGCACCGCTTCGGGAGCCATGTAGCCCGGCGTACCGACCGCAGTACCGACGCGCGTCGCCACGAACTCACCGCTGCCGCTGCCGACGTCTGCGAAGTCGCTGTCCTCTTCACCGACGACCTTCGCGACACCCCAGTCGAGAATGTAAACCTCGCCGTAGTCGCCGAGCATGATGTTGTCGGGCTTGAGGTCGCGGTGAACGATGCCGCGCACGTGCGCGAACTCGATCGCGAGGCAGACGTCCGCGAACGCGCGCAGTACCCGCTGGAGCGTGATCGGTGCATCGTCGTCGAGGATCTTGGCGAGCGACGTGCCCGAGAGCTTCTTCATCACGAAGTACGGCAGACCGTCGGCGTCGCGCCCGATCTCGTGCACCGGCACGATCGCCGGGTGCTCGAGGCGGCCCTGCACCATCGCTTCGCGCAGAAATCGCGAGATTGCCTTCTCGCTCGGCGTAGCCGCACGCATCCGCTTGATCGCCACGTCGCGCGCAATCTGCGTATCGCGTGCGGCCATGACTTCACCCATGCCGCCTTTGCCGATGCGACGACCGAGTCGGTAACGGCCACCCATCATCGTGTCCGGACTCGGCTCGGGACGATCTGCGCCTACTTCTTCGCCGGTGATCGCGACCTTGATAGTCGGCTGTTCACCCTTGTCGCCGCTCATACCCACCAGGATAACCCGAACCGATTTGTGCACGCGCGTGCGCGACATGGTGACCAGTCGAGTAGCCGCGAGACGCGGACCTCGCGGCACATGTCATGCAGTCGTGCGCGAACGGTGATGCAAAGCGATTCGAATTGGTCTACCTACCCGCACCGTATGACGTGGCTCAGGTTGCTCTGTGCGGTCTCTCTCGTAGGGTGTGTCGATAACGCTGGCGCGCCAGCGGGCGACGACATCGATCTGGCGGGCATCGATACGTCAGCGATCGGCGCCGACAAGGCCCAACCGTCCAGCTGGCAAGCAGCGGCGACGTTGCACGACGGCAGCCACCTGTTCGACTTTGCCCGCGAAGGAACGCGCCACGTCCATTCGATGTGGGTCGCGGGCAGCAACAACAACCGCGTGCCGCTGACGATCGCGGCGCACACCGATATCGATCACGACGTGCGCATCGCTGTGCTCGGTCCGCTCGCCGACGACGGCACGCGCGCCGTGCTCGCCGCCGACGGCTACGCGACGCGCAAGCAGACGGTGTCGGTGTCGGTCGACGTTGCACAGCCCGGCGAGCACCTCGTCGTTGTCGGCTCGTACAATCTCGCAAGCGACACGTTCTACGATCTCGCCGCCGCGTGTGTCGGTCCGACGTGCAGCGTGTCTCGCGTCGACGCGCTCGCGACTCCAAAGGATGGCGCGCTGGTCGGCGATCAAGACCTCGTGTCGATGCTGCTCGGCGATGCGCTCGTCGGCTACGGTGATATCGAAGTCGAGCTCTGGGCGTCGCCGCCGCTGCAGCCGGGCTCGGCGCAGCTCGTCGGTACGAGTGAAGCATCGGGCTCGCAGATCAACGCGCTCGTGCCCACGTCCGTGCAGGCCGGCGATGATCTGCGGCTCGTCGTGCGCGAAGCCGGTGGCGGCCGCGTGCTCGACACCGGTGTGATGACGCGATTCGCGCCGCAACCGGCCGCGTTCGCGCGGCTCGACAGCATCGGATACAGCGACGGCACGACCGTACAGATCGCCGGCGTCGTCGGGTTCTTCGAGGGCGTCGCGGATATGCGGATGTATTCGGAGACGCACCATCGCGAGATCGCGCAGCAGGTGCTGCATGTCGATCGTCCGGGTCAGATCGGAAATGGTCTGAACGGATTCGATGCGACATTCCGTCCCGACGCCGCGGTCGCCGCGGAGAACGGCGATCTCGTATCGATCGGGTTCATCAACGGCAACGGCGACTACCGCCGGCTCGGGTGTTTCGAGTACTGCAACCCGCTCTCGACGATCTCGAGCTGCACGGGCGGACCGCGAGCTTGCCAGCTATAGTCGCCGCGTGAATCCGTACGAGGAGCTTGGTGGTAGCGAGCACGTGCGTGCGATCGTCGAGCGCTTCTACGACCTGATGCATGAACGCGAGCCTGCGCTCGCACGGCTGCACAGCTGCACGCCCGAGGGCAAGGTCGATCGCGGCTCGCGCGACCGGTTCGCGCTGTTCTTGATCGGGTGGCTCGGCGGTCCCGACGACTACGTGATGCAGCACGGCCATCCCCGGCTGCGCATGCGTCATGGGCGGGTCGCGGTGAACATCGCGATGCGCGATGCCTGGCTGCGCTGCATGTCCACAGCACTCGACGAACACGGCGTGACCGGCCATGTGCGCGAGTTTCTCGACGCGCGGTTCGCCGAGGTCGCCGACTTCATGCGCAACGTCGACGGCTGATCACGACTTGCTGCGCATGTCGTCGAGGTGTTCGAGCGCGCGGTCGATCTGTTCGAACAGGAACTTCACCGGCCCGTCCGCATAGCGACGGTGCGTCTCGACGACCTCGATCATCCGCTTCTGCAGTGGCTTCTGCTGCGCGTGCAGCGTACGCCTGCGCTCGATGAGCTCGCGTTGCTGTTGGGTGAGCCGCGCGACGGTCATCGCACTCGATTGTTCGAGCTGCAAATTGACCGCGGCGCTGTCGCGTTCGACGTCGGAGAGCTGCTCGCGAATGCTCGCTTCGAGCCGCAGCAACGACGTCAGCTCGGGATCGCTCGTCGACAAGTAGTTTGCGATCTCGCCGATCATCGCGATGATCTGATTCGCGAGCGCAGCGCCCGCACCATCGGGCGGCGCCGTCTCGAGGATCTCGGTCGGCACACTGCGCGTGGCCCACGGCGATGCGACAACCTCGACGCGAGGGCCATCGTCGAGCTGCAATGGTGCTGGTGCGCTCGGCCGGCGCGGCAGCTCCGTACCGCGCGTGATGCGGCTGAGGTGACTTGCGAGCTCGTCGCTGGCCGGCCGCTGCGCCGGGTCCTTCGCGAGGCAGGCGTAAAATAGCGAATCGAGAAACTCCGAGATCTCGGCGCACCGTGACGAGATCCGAGGCGGCTCGTCGCTCTTGTGCGCGGCCATCAGCTGGATCGACGTCTTGCGCTCGAACGGCGGCTTCCCCGACAGCAACATGTATGCGATGCCGCCGAGCGCGTAAACATCGGCAGCCGCGCTGACCTCGCCGCCGTCGACTTGCTCGGGCGCCATGTACGCCGGCGAACCGAGCGGCTGACCATCGGCGGTGAGTTTCTTCAGCGTGTCGGTATCGACCAGGCGCGCGAGGCCGAAGTCGATGACCTTGACCTGCCGCAGATCGCCCGAGCGCACGAGGATGTTGGACGGCTTCAGATCGCGATGAATCACGCCGAGCGAATGAGCGTACTGCAACGCCACTGCGAGCTGTTCGAGCACGACGAGCGCGCTCGCCATCGGCAGCGCTTCGAAGGCAACGAGCTCGTCGAGCCCCGGGCCTTCGATGTACTCCATCGCGAGAAATGGCCAGCCGTTGTCTAGCGCGCCGAACTCGATGAGCTGGACGATCGAGTTGTGCTGCAGCCGCGCGAGCACCTGCGCCTCGCGGCTGAAGCGATCGCGCGACTCCTGACGCGCACGCAGATCGGTGCGCAGCACCTTGACCGCGCGCTTCATGCCGAGCGCGATGTGCTTCGCGAGGTAAACCTCGCCCATACCTCCGGCACCGAGCACGCGAATGAGCTCGTGCCCCGCGACGATCTCCCCCGCAAGAGTGCCGCGCCTCGATCTGGGAGGCTCTTCCAATGTGCTTACCCGTTTCCCCGTGTTAGCGAGGTACTCTTCGCTACTTTCGACTTTGCAGGGAGGATAGCCAAGTGGTCAACGGCTATCTCGGGGGTAGTCGCGGTGTACTTGGTTTGCGCACTACGGATCGATGCGCTCGAAGTCGACCCAAATTGCTTTGTGATCCGAGTGTCCGCCCTCGACGATCGCGCCCGTCACCGGCACGAAGTAGCCGTCGTGCATGATGTGGTCGAGCTGGAACCGCAGCGTGATGCTACCCACCGGCCACTCCCAGGTGCGTGTCTTACCGACGAACTGCGGCAGTGCATCACCGTAGCCGCGATCCTTCAGGAGCTCGACGGCGCGCCCGTCGCCTTCTTCGTTGAAGTCACCAAGGATGATCGTCGGCAACTTCGGATCGAGAGCCGCAATATGGTTTTCGATCTCCCGCAACCGATCGCTGCGCGTCGACCAGTAGCCAACAACCCAGCTGCCGCCGTCGCTCATCGGCGGCCGCAAGTGCACGTTCAATACCTGAATTCGGCCGAGCTTCGTATCTAGGACGACACGCCACGCGAAGAAGTAACCACCCACACTATCGAGGTGTTGCAACGCGATAACGGGATACTTCGATAGCAACCCCATACCTCCAGCTGGCCACGTTTCAGGATGCGTGAACCGCTGATGCGGATAGCTGGTGCCGAGCCGCGCAACAAGTGCGCGTTGCCAGACCTCGTTCGTCTCCTGCAGGAACACGACATCGGGCTGCGCGTTCGCGATGGCATCGATCGTCGAGGGATCACCTGCAACGCCGAAGTTGACGTTGTAGCTCATCACCCGCA
>DASUFX010000025.1:0-3719 GCA_036274355.1 Kofleriaceae bacterium
CGACGATCGCGTGCGCACGTTCGTCGCGGCCGGCGTTCAGGTGATCGCGGCGACCGATCACGACACGATCGGTGACTACGCGAGCACCGTCGCGCAGCTCGGCCTCGACGACCGCGTCGCGGTCATGGGTGGCCTCGAGACAACGCAGCTGATTCCGTGGCTGGACGTGCCCGGCGAGTCGGTGCCGCGCGTGATCGGTCACTTCAACTTCTGGCCGCTCGTGCGCGATCCAGCCGCGCCGCGCGCCGGTGCGCCGTGGGACGAGCTGATCGAGCCCGGCGCGCTGTTCGACAAGATGGCGCCGCTCGTCGGCGACGGCGGCATGATGATGCTGAACCATCCGTGGAGCGATCCGATCTTCGGGCGCGACACGGGATACCTGCGCGCGATCAAGTTCGATCCGCGTAAACCGATCGATGCGCGCTCGACCCTGATGAAGCGTCCCGGCGGTCAGCACCGCAACATGGACTGGTCGATCATCGAGATCATCAACGGCAGCGACATGAGTGAGATAATGCAGTCGCGCACGTTGTGGTTCTCGTTGCTCGCGCAGGGCTTCATCTCGCCCGGCGCCGGCAACAGCGACTCGCACGGCATGTCCGACGATCAGCTCGGTTGGGCGCGCAACTGGGTACAGGCACCGACGCAGGTCGCGGGTTTCGATCCAAACGCGTTCAACACGGCGATCCGCGATGGCCGGATGATCGCGGGCAACGGCGTCGTCGTGCTCGTCGAGGTCGGTCCACCGGAGGGTCCGCGGCGCGGCCTCGGCTTCACGCCGTACGTGCCGAAGCCCGGCGACGTCGTCGACATCACGGTGAAGGCAGCGCCGTGGATCCCGCTCAACGAGGTGCGCATCGTGACGTCGAAGGGCACGCAGATCGTCGGCGAGATTCCGCGCGAGCCGAATCCGTTCGGCTCGAACGTGCTCCGCTTTCAGGGCCAGTTCCCGATCGACTCGCTCGTCACCAAGGATGACTTCCTGATCGTCGAGGCCGGCATGGCGTATCCGCTCGCGGCCGATCTCGACAACGACGGCGTCCTCGACACGACCGACAACAACGGCGACGGCGCCGTGGATGATGCGGACGTCGATCCCGACGAGGATGTCGGGCCGGTAAAGCCGCCACCCGATCCGACCGCGGCGGACGATCAGCGGTTCTTGCTGACGCAGCTGGTGTCGGGCGCATGGCCCGAGGGCTTCGCGAATCCGATCTTCATCGACGTCGATGGCAACGGCTGGACGCCGCCGGGGTTGCCGTGAGAGCGGCCGCGCTGCTGCTCGTCGTGCTCGCGCCTGCGTTGGCGATCGCCGACACGGACTCGACGACGGCCGAATTCCATCCGGCAGAGCCCGAGCAGCTCGTCGATCCATGCGCGAGCGCGCTCGTCGATCCGATCGTCACACCGGTGCGCGACATCGATCTCGATGCGCAGCGCTCCGCATGCATGCGGCGCGATCTGTTCGTTCGCGTGCTCGGCCACGCACTGATCGATACGCCCGGCTTTCACGGCGTGCTCGGCGGCGATCTCGCAATCGGTGGCCACCTGCGCATCCGCACGAACCACGAGCTGTTCGCACAGCTCAGAATCATCGACTACTCGTTCGTCCAGAACGCGGTCAACAAGGTCACGAACGCCGGCTTCGGCCCGCTCGTTCTCGGCGCCGCAACGAGCACCTGGTTTGGCGACGCGGCGCGCGCTGCACTCGCGTTCCAGCTCGAGCTGCCGTACACGCGCGACGAGATGGACACCACACACGTGAGCGGCGCGCTCACGGGACTCCTCACGAGCAAGCTGCGTAGGGCGCTGTTCTTGAACGCGCGACTCGGCGCGCTCGGCATGCGTGCAGCGTCGATGGCCGGCAGCACGAATCGACTCGCGTTCCACGCCGGATCCGATGCCGTGTGGCACGTGAAGACGCGGCTCGCGCTGCAGGCGGGTGCTGACCTGTCGGCGGGATGGTCGGGCTTCGACTACGTACTGTTTCGCGCCGGCATTCACTGGCGCATCACGAGCGGCGATTGGCGCCTGCGCGCCGGCGTCGGTCTGCCGGTGTTCGGCAGCGAGCGCACGAACGCGGTGCTCGACCTCGCGCTCGTGCACGGTTTGTAACCCCACCGTTAGCCGATCTCACCCGAACGAGCCGCGAGCGCGCGATCCCGAGCGTGCTACGATCGGAGCCATGTCGGCCGACGCGATCGCGCGCCTGACCTCGCTCATCCAGAGCGCGGATACGGATCCATCTGCGCTCGAGCGCGAGGTGGGTGACAAGCTGGCGGATGAAGTCGGCGGCGACCTCGCGCTGCGCTGGCGCATGGGCGTCGTGAAGGCGCTGATGGCCGCGCCGCCCGATCCGGATGCGGTGCGCGAGGCGTACGGCGAGCTCGTCGATCGCTATCGCGACGACGATGCCGCGCTCGCTGCGATCAAGCCGCTCGGCGACGAGATCCGCAAGCGCGAGTCGGATGGCTCGCTGCCGAGCACGCTCGTCGTGCGTAGCAACCGCCGCAAGACGACCAAGCAAGGAATCTGACAGGCATCAGGCCTCAGGCCTCAGGTTCCGGATCTGACGCGAGGCCTGAAGTCTGAGGTCTGAGGCCTGCTATGTGCTAAGCATTCGCCGCTCATGAGTCTGGTCGTACTCGATGGCGTCTCGCTGTTCTTCGGAGATCGCATGATCTTCGACAACATCAGCCTGCGCCTCGGTCACGGTGACCGCATCGGCCTGATCGGGCCGAACGGCTCGGGCAAAACGACGCTGCTCAAAGTGATCGCCGGCGAGCAAGAGATCGACGACGGCGGCGTCACGCGCGCGAACGGCGTGCGCGTCGGTTGGCTACCGCAGGACCTCGCGATCGCTGGCGGCCGCTCGCTGATCGACATGATCCTGTCGAGCGTCCCGGGCAGGGCAGAGCTCAACGACCACCTCGCGGCGACCGAGACCGCGCTCGAGCAGGCGACGAAGGACGGCGCAGATGAAGCGACCGTCCTCGAGCTAGCTGGCGAGATCGGCGAGCTGCACGAGCGCATCGATCACTTCGATCGGTTCTTCGGCGAGCACGAGGCGCTCACGATCCTCGCGGGCCTCGGCTTTGCGCCCGGTGACGAGACGCGCGATCTCGCCGAGTTCTCGGGCGGCTGGAAGATGCGTGGCGTGCTCGCGGGCCTGTTGTTCCAGCGCCCCGACGTCCTGTTGCTCGACGAGCCGACGAACCACCTCGATTTGCCGTCGGTCGCGTGGTTCGGCGACTTTCTCAAGCGCTGGAATCGCTGCTTCATCTTGATCAGCCACGATCGCGAGTTCTTGAACGATCAGATCTCGCGCGTCGTCAGCCTCGAGCTCGAAGGCGTGCGCAGCTATCCCGGCAATTACGAGAAGTACGTCGCCGCGCGCGCCGAGGAAGAGACGATTCTCGCCGGCAAAGCGAAGAACCTGGCGCGCGAGCGCGAGCGCCTCACGCGGTTTGTCGATCGGTTTCGCGCGCAGGCGAACAAGGCGCGCGCGGTGCAGTCGCGCATCAAGATGCTCGAGAAGATGGAAGACGTCGAGCTCTACGGGAAGCGCGGCACGATGCGGTTCTCGTTCCCGGCGACGTCCCGCGCGGTCGCCGAGCCCGTGCGCATCGAGAAGCTGAAGAAGGCGTACGGCGATCACGTCGTGTTCCCCGGCATCGATCTCGCGGTCAAGCGCGGTGAGAAGATCGGCATCATCGGCG
>DASUFX010000026.1:0-11521 GCA_036274355.1 Kofleriaceae bacterium
GAAGCGGTCTGGTACTGCGACGCGATGCTCGCCGGTGGCAAGAACGCGAATGGTGTCTTCACTGCGACGAAGGACCCCGCGATCGCTACGCTCGTTCGCCAGGTCAAGGCAGACATCGGCGAGTTCCGTCGCAAGGGCGACGCTCGCTACGCGCTCTTCAAGAGTGGCAGCAACACTGCAGCCGTCGGCAGCACGCTCGACACCGAGTTCGACACGATCTTCGAGAACTTCCTCAAGAACGCCGACGATGCAGCGCTGCTCATCGATCGCTCGATCGATCGCTCGGTCGAGGGCCTCGACGCGATGGAGAGCAGTGCGCGCACGTTCATGGTCGTCACGATCGTGCTCGGCGTGGCGATGGCGCTCGCGCTCGGGATGTTGATCGCGCGCAGCATCAGTCGCCCGCTCCGCCAGGCCGTGGACGCCGCGAATCGCGTCGCGCTCGGTCATGTCGACGTGAAGCTCGAGGGGACGACGCGCGACGAAACCGGCATGTTGCTCCAGGCGATGCGCGAGATGATGGACGCAAACCGCGCGATGTCGATCGCCGCCCAGGACATCGCTGCCGGCAATCTCGCCGTGAAAGTCGTGCCGCGTTCGGACAAGGATGCACTCGGACAGGCGCTGTCGACCATGGTTACGAATCTCGCTGCGACGATCGGCGAGGTCCGCTCGGCGGCGGCTGCACTATCGAGTGCGGCCGAGCAAGTCGCCGCCAGCTCGCAAAGCCTGTCGCAAGGCACGAGCGAGCAAGCGAGCGCGGTCGAAGAGACCAGCTCGACACTGGAGGAAATGAACGCATCGATCACGCAGAACGCCGAGAACAGCCGCCGCACCGAGCTGATGTCGGTCAAAGGCGCGGTCGACGCCGAGGAGAGCGGTAAGACCGTCGAGGAAACCTCGAAGGCGATGGAGACCATCGCGGACAAGGTCTCGATCATCGAAGAGATCGCGTACCAGACGAACCTGCTCGCACTGAACGCGGCGATCGAAGCAGCGCGCGCTGGTGACCATGGACGTGGCTTCGGTGTCGTCGCGAACGAGGTGCGCAAGCTGGCCGAGCGCAGCCAGGGTTCGGCGAGAGAGATCACGCAGCTCGCGGGTGCGAGCGTGAAGGTCGCCGGCCGGTCGCAGGCGCTGCTCGCCGAGCTCGTGCCTTCGATCCGCAAGACGACCGAGGTCGTTCAGGAGGTCGCCGCTGCGTCGCAGGAGCAAGCGTCAGGCGTCAACCAGGTGAGCAAGGCGATCGCGCAGATGGACATGGTCACGCAGCGCAATGCCGCCGCGGCGGAGGAGCTGTCGAGCACCGCGGAAGAGCTGTCGGCACAGGCCGAAGCGCTCCAGCAGCTGATGCAGTACTTCAAGCTGCAGGGCACCGAGCACCAGACGAAGACGCCCGTGATCGACCGCCGGCTGTCGAAGCCGACGCTGGTGTACCCGAACGGCAAGCACGTCGGCCTCAACGGTGCACATGCCGCCATCCCCGAGGGCGAGTTCCGCGCGTTCTGAGGGAACCATGGAGACCAAGCGCTATCTGACGTTCTACGTCGGTGACCAGGAATACGGCATCGACATCCTCGAGTCGCGAGCGGTCGTGCAGTTTCCGACCATCACGCGACTGCCGTGGATGCCGGCGTCGATCCGCGGCGTGATCAACATGCGCGGCAGCATCCTGCCGGTGGTCGATCTCGCGGTGCTGTTCGGCTGCGAGGCACGTCCGACCACGAACTGGACGTGCGTGGTCGTTGTCGAAAGCGCGGGCGCACCGGGCGAACAGAGTCGGCTCGGTCTCGTGGTCGATAGCGTCAGCCAAGTGATCGAGGTGCGTGGCGAAGACCTCGAGGCCGTGCCAGCGTTTGGAACGCGCATCCCGACGAAGTTCCTGCGCGGAATTGTCACTGCTGGCGCCACGTTCGTTCACGTGCTCGATCTGGCCCACGTCGTCGAACACGTCGTGCATCAGCTGCAGCGCCGCGAAGCATTGTCCGCAGTCGTTGCTGCCGAATCGAGTGAGGGACTGCAATGAGCGCTGCTCCTGCTCTCGCTGCGCCGGCGCTGTCGGAGCGCGAGTTCCAGCTGTTCCAGAAGTTGGTCCTTCGCGAAGCTGGCATCTTTCTCGGCGAGCACAAGCGCGCGCTGGTCATCGGCCGGCTATCGCGCCGCTTGCGCGAGCTGGGCATGACGTCGTTCGGCGTGTACTACGACCACGTCACTCGCAGCGGCGATGCCGAGCTCGTTCACCTGCTCGACGCGATCTGCACGAACGAGACGCACTTCTTCCGCGAGCCCGATCACTTCTCGTTCCTCGAGTCGCACGCGCTGCGCGAATTCGAAGCGCTCGCCGCCGCCGGGAAGATTCCGAAGCGGCTCCGGGTGTGGAGCGCTGCGTGCTCCTCGGGTGAGGAGCCGTATTCGCTCGCGATGACACTGCGCGCGCGGTTTCCTCGCGAGTCGGGATGGCATCTCGAGATACTCGCGAGCGATCTATCGACGCGGATCCTCGATCGCGCCCGCGCGGCGACCTGGCCGATCGAGAAGACATCGGAGATTCCGTACGACTACCTGCGCCGCTTCATGCTACGTGGCACCGGTTCGCAGTCAGGCAAGATGAAGGCGGGGGCGGAGATCCGGAGCCTCGTCGAGTTCTCGCGCATCAACCTGAACGACGACAACTGGCCCGTCGCAGGCAAGTTCGATCTGATCTTCTGCCGCAACGTCCTCATCTACTTCGAGCGCACTGGCAAGGCGAAAGTCGCGCGCCACCTGCTCGACAGACTGTCCCCGCACGGCTACTTGTTCCTCGGTCACGCCGAGACGCTGGCCGGGCTTTCCGATCAGGTGCGCAGCGTCAGCCCGAGCGTGTACCAGCTGAGGCAGCGCGTCACCGAGGATTGTTAATGCCGCAGTCTCCCGCGCGACTGCACGTACTCGTCGTCGACGACTCCGCGGTTGTCCGCACCGCGCTGCAGGCGCTGCTCGCGAAGGATCCAGGCATCACCGTTGCAGTCGCATCGGATCCGATCATCGCGATGACCAAGATCAAGATGTCGCGTCCCGACGTGATCGTCCTCGATCTGCAAATGCCTCGCATGGATGGCCTGACGTTCCTCGCTCGCTTGATGGCGGAGCAGCCGCTTCCGGTCGTCGTGTGCTCGAGCCAGGCAGGACCGAGCACCGAGGCTGCACTACGCGCGTTGATGCTCGGCGCAGTCGACCTGATTCCAAAGCCACAGATCGGCGTGCGTGACTTTCTCGAGCACTCGGTCACTCAGTTCATCGAGACCATTCGCGGCGCGGCGCACGCACGCGTGAACCGCCGCGTCATGCCAGCGGCTCCCGCCGCCAGCGTCGCAGTCCAGCCAAGGGCCGTGTCGCCCGAGTACCGTGCCAGCGATCGAGTGGTGGCGATCGGCGCATCGACCGGAGGAACCGAGGCGTTGCGCCAGATCCTGTCGGCGATGCCCGCGAATGGTCCGGCGATGGTCATCGTCCAGCACATGCCGGCCGGTTTCACCGCAGCGTTCGCGAAGCAGTTGAGCGAGACCTGCGCCATCGAAGTCAAAGAGGCGGCCGATGGCGATCTGCTGGTCAACGGACGGGCGCTCGTCGCGCCAGGCAATCGCCACGTGCATCTGGTGCGCAGCGGCAGCCGCTACGCCGTGCGGGTCACCGACGGCGCGCCGGTGTCTCGCCACCGCCCGAGTGTCGATGTGTTGTTTCGGTCCGTCGCCGCGGTCGCAGGACGCAACGCGGTTGGCGTGATCATGACTGGCATGGGCCACGACGGAGCCGAGGGCTTGCGCGACATGCGCGAGGCGGGTGCGTACACGTTGGCTCAGGACGAGGCGAGTTGTGTCGTGTTCGGAATGCCGAGGGAAGCGATCGCGCGCGGCGGCGTCGATCGCGTGGTGAGTTTGTCCCACTTACCAGCGGCCATCCTGCAGAGCGTCCAGCCGGCTGGCCACTGAGTCACCCGAGGAGACCATGAGCTCGAACCCGATCGATGTCGACGACCGCATGGCGGAGCGTTGCGAATACCTGACGTTCTTCGTGCGCGGCGAGGAATACGCAGTCGGTCTGCGGCGCGTGCGCGAAGTGATCGCGTTCAACAAGATCACGCGCATTCCGCACATGCCGCCTGCGCTGCGTGGCGTCACTGGCTTTCGCGGCGAGGTGGTGCCCGTGCTGGATCTCGCGATCAAGTTCCACGGCATCGAGACGGCTGTCGATCCGAAGCTCTGCGCCAGCCTCATGCTCGTCGAGACCGTGATCGACGGGCGGCCGCGCGTGCTCGGCCTCATCACCGAAGCGGTGGGTCAGGTGCTCGCACTGACCGATGCCGACGTCGTGCCACCGCCGAGCTTCGGTGCACCGATCCGAACCGAGTTCCTCGCCGGCAGGGGCCGTGTGGGTACGAAGTTCGCGCTACTCCTCGACATCGATCGGCTGCTTACCTTCGACGAGCTGCTGTCCGCGCAGCTTGCCGAGCCCCTTGCCGTCACCGACGCTGCCGTCTAATGTCCGGCCGTGGGCCGCGCATTCGAGAAACGCAAACACACGATCTTCGCGCGCATGGATCGCGTCGCGAAACAGTTCACGAAGATCAACAAAGACATCGCGATCGCCGTCAAGGCGAGTGGGCCGAACCCGGAAGGTAATCCCGCGCTGCGCCGCGCGCTGCAGAACGCACGTGCGCTCAACATGCCGAAGGACAAGGTCGAAGCCGCGATCAAGAAGGCGAGCGGTCAGGGCGCGACGAACTACGAGATCGTGCTCTACGAAGGCTACGCACCGCACGGAATCGCATTGCTCGTGGAGACCGCGACCGACAACGTCACGCGCACGGTCGCGAACATCCGCCACCACTTCAAGGCGAACGGCGGCAACATGGGCACGACCGGCAGCGTCGCGTTCATGTTCCAGAAGCAGGGCGTGTTCCGGCTCAATCCCGAGGGCATCGACCGCGACACCCTCGAGCTCGAGCTGATCGATCATGGCCTCGTGGCGCTCGAGGACGGGGAGAGCGACAAGGGCGAGAAGCAGCTGGTCGTGCGCTGCGCGTTCACCGACTTCGGCACGATGCAGAGCGCCCTCGAGGCTCGCAACATCACGCCGATCTCGTCGAGCTCCGATTACGCCGCCGCCACGCAGACCGAGCTCCCCGACGACAAAGCCGACGAAGTGATGAAGCTCGTCGCCGCGATGGAAGAGGACGACGACGTGCAGAACGTCTACACGAACATGGCGTAGTGCTGATCGCGCTCAATAAGCCGTACCTCGTCCACTGCAAATTCACCGATCAGCAAGGGCGGCCGACGCTCGCAGCGTTCGGCCTCCCGCCGCGCGTGTACGTCGCTGGTCGTCTCGATCACGATAGCGAGGGCCTGCTGCTGCTCACCGACGACGGCAAGCTGAACCAGCGGCTGACCGATCCGCGCTGGAAAGCGCCGAAGACGTACTGCGTGCAGGTCGAAGGCACACCGACGGAAGAAGCGCTCGCGGGCCTGCGGGCCGGCGTCGATCTCAATGTCGGCCGTACGCTACCTGCGGACGCGCGTGCGATCGACGAGCCACCGTGGCTATGGCCACGAACGCCGCCGATTCGCGTACGCAAAACGGTGCCCGATGCGTGGATCGAGCTGACGATCCGCGAAGGACGCAATCGTCAGGTTCGCCGCATGACCGCGGCGGTAGGGTTGCCGACGCTTCGACTGATTCGCGTCGCGATCGGCCCCTACTCGCTCGACGGCCTCGCGCCCGGGCAATGGCGCGAGCAGGTGGTCACGTCTTCATCTGCACGAAGATGACGAGCGCGAACAGCGCTCCCATCACAGCAATAATGATCGTGAGCGCGTTACGTTGCCAGAACGTGAGGTTCTGGCGCGGCACGCTACCCGAGTCATCGGATTGCATGGCTAGCTCCTTTGGTAGTGGTTGCAGTGATCGGTGAACGGGCGATCAGCTGCGCGGAGGACCACGTGCGGAGCGAGCAGGAACAAACGAGCTAACGAGCGAGTGCGGCGCGGTGGCCGTGATGTCGATCGGCGCGCGCGACGGCTCATCGACATCAACGGTCGCGACCGGAACGACGAACAGCAGCGGTCCGCGCTGCGCGTGCGAATCGATGCCGCCACGGCGCGCCAGCGAGGCCGCGATGACTGCATTCGGTGCGGCCGCGAGCTGCGCGGTCTGCGGATCGCGGATCGATGCATCGCTCGGTCGCCCACCGGCGACGACCAAGCACAACGCGAACGCGATGGAACTGATGAACCGCAGACCTACTGCGTAGCATCCCGGCGCACCGTGCCGCAACGCTCAACGCATCCGCGGCGGCCGTGTAATGCCCATCCGCTTGAGCCGATACCGCAGCGTGTTCGGGTGAACGCCGAGCTGCGCTGCGGCTCCGCTATCACCTTCGATCTGCCAGCTGGTCGACTCGAGAGCTGCGAGGTACTCGCGGCGCAGTGGATCACTGTCGGCACCGGTGCTGATGGGAGCGATGCGACGCGGCACCATCGCGTCGATCGACAGCGAATCGCCGGTGCTGACGATCATCGCGCGCTCGACGGCGTGCTGGAGCTCGCGCACGTTCCCCGGCCAGTCGTGATCGGCGAGCCGGCGAAGCCCCTCGGGCGTCAGCCGCCGCGGTGGCACGTGAAGCCGGTCGGAGGCCTGGTGCACGAAGAACGCGACGAGCTCCGGCAGGTCTTCGAGGCGCGACCGCAGCGGCGGCAGATGGATCGGGAACACGGCGAGGCGGAAGTAGAGGTCTTCGCGAAAGCGATCGACCTCGATCAGCTCCTGGAGATCGCGATTCGTCGCCGCGATGATGCGGACATCGAGCTTGATCGGCTCGCCGCCACCAATGCGCTCCAGCTCGCGCTCCTGCAGCACACGCAACAGCTTTGCCTGCACGTCGAGCGACAGCTCCGCGATCTCGTCGAGGAACAGCGTGCCGCCATTCGCCTGCTCGAACCGGCCGGCCCGCGACGTCGTGGCGCCCGTGAATGCGCCCTCTTCATGACCGAACAGCTCGCTCTCGGCGAGGCTCGCCGGAATCGCCGCGCAGTTGACCGTGACAAGGGGCCTGTCGCGGCGTGAGCTCGATGCGTGAATCGCACGCGCCACCATGTCCTTGCCCGTGCCACTCTCACCGGTGAGCAGCACCGTCGCATCGGTCGGCGCGACCACTTCGATTCGCTGCTTGACCGCGCCGAACGCGCCGCCGTGGCCGATCAAGCCGCCATCAGCGTGTGCCGTCGCGAGCGCGTGGCGCAGGTAGATGTTTGCATCGTCGGCATCGTCGCGCTGCTCCGCGAGGTGTTCGTACGCGAGACAGCTGTCGAGCACGACGGCAACCGCGACGCCGAGCTCGGTCGCGACATCGAGATCGAACGTATCGAACGTCTCGGCCTCGCGCGACCAGAGGGAAATGCTCCCGACGAGTGCACCCTCGATGACGATCGGGATGCGCACCGCGCACTGAATGCCGTGCCGCCGCCACAGTTCTTTGTGCCTCGCGGTGCTCAAGTCAGCGACGCGCAGCAGGAGCGCCTGCGGGTGATTCGGAAGCTGCGGCGGAGGGACGTAGTCGGAGATCAGATTCGAGTATTCGCCAAGCGGGGGCTCGGCGTAGGCGTCGAACCGATCACCGGTGCGGCCCCGACGAATTGCGACCAGATAGACGTCCGCAGCAACGGCGGCGCGCAAGCCGCGCACGAGCGCCGGTAACAGCTCGTCGCGTTCGTGATAACCGGCGATCGCACGCACGATGTCGAGAATGTTGGCGGGCTTCATCGCCGGCGCTCGATTCCGTATTTGCGCATTCGCGATCGCAACGTGCTCGGCCGCATGCGGAGCCGGCTCGCCGCACCGTCATCGCCTTCGATCACCCAACGACTCGCCTCCAGTGCCGCGAGCATCTCGTTCGCCTCCGGCGAGCCGGCATCGACAATCGGTTCCGGCGCGACCTCGAGCAATGCCCCGACATCGAGCAAGCCACCGCGCGACAGGATCACCGCGCGCTCGATCACGTTCTGGAGCTCGCGTACGTTGCCCGGCCACCCGTAGCGCTCGAGCTCCACGATCGTCTCCTCGTCGAGGTGCGGCGGCGCCAAGCCGAGCCTCCGCGCGCTCTCGACGATCAGCTGGTGCGCGAGGATTGGAATGTCGTCATGGCGGTCGCAGAGCGGCGGCAGATCGAGCGGGAACACCGCGAGACGGTAGTAGAGGTCACCGCGAAACCGCCGCGCGTGCACCATCTCGATCAGCGGCCGGTTCGTCGCTGCGATCACGCGCACGTTGACGCGCACAGCTTCCTGTCCGCCAACGCGATCGATCTCCTGCGTCTGCAATACGCGCAACAGCTTCGCCTGCGCATCGAACGCGAGCTCGCCGACCTCGTCGAGCAGCAGAGTGCCGCCATCGGCCAGCTCGAAGCGGCCACGCCGCCGGCGCAGCGCACCGGTGAACGCACCAGCTTCGTGACCGAACAGCTCGCTCTCGACGAGCGGCGTCGGAATCGCGGCACAGTTGACCGCGACCAACGGGCGATCGGCGCGCTGGCTGCGCTCGTGGATCAGACGCGCGAGCCGCTCTTTGCCGGTGCCGGTCTCGCCGGTGATCAGGACGGTCGCATCGGTCGGCGCCACGAGATTCACGAGGCGCACGATGTCGCGCATCGCGGGGCTCTCGGCGACGAGCTCGCCAGGTGGCCGCGCCGCGGAGAGCTCCG
This sequence comes from Kofleriaceae bacterium, assembly GCA_036274355.1. GTDB lineage: Bacteria > Myxococcota_A > Polyangia > Haliangiales > Haliangiaceae > JABFXX01. Next base: position 8,735 of record DASUFX010000026.1, read on the forward strand.
CGCGCAGCAGCTGGTTCTCGGATTCGAGCAGGGCCCGCGATCGCACGATGCGCTCGTAGGCCAGGCAGTTGTCGAGCGCGAGTGCGATGGCGCCGGCGATCTCGGTCGCGAATGAAATGTCGAGGTCGTCGAATGCGTGCTCGCGGTTCGACTGCAGCAGCAGCACCGCGATCACCTCGCCGCGTACGTCGAGCGGCAGCGCGACGTACGACTGCGCGCCAAATCGCTGCATCGACTCGACCGAGCCCGGGCGGTCGGCCACGTCCGCGCGGGTTCTGACATACAGCGGCTGCCCGGTCCGAAATACGGTGTCGAGCGCCGACCGCGACCGCTGGAGCGCCGGGATCGCGACGCGTGGCTGAATGAAGTAGGGAGTCATCTGATCCGGCCCCGGACCAGCCAGCAGCACGATCAGAGCGTCGAACTCGAATACCTGCCGGAGTACGCCCGCGATCGCCGTGAACAGGTGCTCGCGGTCGCGGTGGCGGGAGACGGCCTCGAAGACGCGCAGCACCGTCCTCGCTTGCTCGTCTGACCAGTTGGACGGCTCCACAACGACCTGCCCTTACGTACAGCCTAGTCCCTCTCCACCACCTCGCACGCCACGAGGACGTCCGTGGTTCGTGGGACGTCGTGGGCGCACGCCGACTCCTATCGACCAGTTAGCGCGGGCACGCCGGTTGCCTTGCAAGACCTGCGTCGATGCACGCAGCAAAGGAAGAAGACTGGATGTCTGACGAGCCCACGGTAGTGGAGGAAGAACGTGAGGCCACTGCTAGAGAGAAGATCGCGCGGGCGCTGGCCGACCTGTTGATGACGACCCTTTCGGTGTCAGCCGTCCTCGTAGTGGCGCGCGGCCCGGGGCTGCCGACCGGCGTGCTGCTCGGGGAGACCGATCGCAAGCAGAGCCCCGAGCTCGACCGCGTCGTGCTCGCCGAGCTCTTGACGAATGCACATGACGATAAGGTGGTTCTCGCACTCGCCCGGCTGCTGTTCGGAGACAACCAGCCAATCGAGCACATGGTCTCGCGCGACCGCGATGGCGTGATCGTCGGCGTGGTTGCGGTTCGCCGCAACGGTCCGTCTTCGACGTGGGGAACCGGCGTGCTCGCGAGCACCGCGAACAGCCTGGCCGGTTGGCTATCGACGCCGACTGCAGCCGGCCTGCCCCCGCACGCACTCGCCGAAGCGCTCGAGGAACCGGTCATCGCGCACGAAGGTGGCGTCGTGATTGTCGCGAACCGCGCGGTGGCCAAGCTGCTCGCGTGCGAGCCAAGCGATCTGATCGGTGCACCGATCACGCGCGTCACCCAACGCCTGTCGACATCGCGAACCAGCTGCCTGGTCGTCGGCGGTGTTCCACGCACGGCGCTCGTCTTCGATCGACCGCCGTCGCGCATCCTGACGAACGTGCGCGCGACCGTCGAGAGCGTGCTCGCGCGGCACTACCCGCTCGTGCGCCAGACGGCGTGCGTTGCGTTCGATCGCCGCGAAGACGTCACCGCGCTCGTGGCAGCGACCGCCGCCGACGAGCTGGTGACACTGGCCCTGCTCGAGATGAGCGCGATCTTCGGCACGTCGATGCCGGAGAATCAGCTCCGCATCAGCGTCTATCGCAAGAAGCCGTGGGCCGTGATCGAGCTCGTCGCGAGCGGCAAGATCGCGCCGGCGCCCGATGTCGAGCACGTCGGCTCGCTCGTCTGCGCTGCTCGGACTCGCACCGCAGGTGGCCAGTTCATGCTCGATGCATCACAGCCGAACGCGCGCACGCTGCGCATTTCCCTTCCGGTGGAATCATGAGTGCAGAGCTTCAGCTCGTTACCGATGACATCGAGCTCGTCGCCGTCGTCGGCTCGCTACTCTCAGAGGTCACGACGCTGCGTCTCGTCGCGCTAGCAGATGCTGGCGAATCTGACGCCGAGACGCCGCCCATCGTGCTCGTCGACGTTCGCAAGAACATCACGCCCGCGTCGATTCGCCGGCTGCGGATCCGGCATCGGCGTGCGTTGTTCGTCGCGATCGTGGCGGCCCAGCAGGGTCCGCGCGAGCTCTACATCGAGGGCGCACACGCCGTGGTGCCGGCCGACAGTCGCGCAATTGCGGTCTGCCTCTCGGTGTTGTTTCAGGGACCGCGTTTAGAACCGGCGACTCGTGCCACGGCGATCCGATAAAACGCGTAGCCGTCGAACTTCGCATTCGCGCCGAAGTAGCGCGAACGATAGTCGTCAGCACCAAGATCCTGCTCTAGCGTTAGCCCGAGCTCGGCGAGGTATGCGGCTAGCTCGCCCGGTACGAACCCGAACCGCCACGGCTCGCCAAGACGCTGCACGTTGCCCACAAGCTTGTCAGCCCCGGCAAACGTCACGCTCCCGTCGATGACGCCGCGATGGATGTACGTGAACACGATCACGCTCTCCGGCTTCGTCCTGCCGACAAAATCGAGCACGGTCGCGACCGCCTTGGCATCGAGGTAGTTCGTCACGCCCTCCCAGATGAATACGGTCCTGCGATCCGCGCGCCAGCCACCGTCGGCAAGCCGTGTTGCGAGGTCCTGCTTCTCGAAGTCGACCGCGACGTAGCGCACGTCTTTGCGCACGCCGGGCACGCTCTCGATGCGCCGCCGCTTCTCGGCTTGGGTCTCCGCGCGATCGACCTCGAAGACGCGCGCTTCTTTGAGCTCGGCCAGGCGATGCGCCCGCGAGTCGTAACCCGCGCCAAGAATCACGTAGTAGCGAATGCCGCGAGCACGTTCGGCGCGCACGACGTCGTCGATGAATCGCGTGCGAC
>DASUFX010000027.1:0-6450 GCA_036274355.1 Kofleriaceae bacterium
CGCGAGACGATAATGGCCCTCGACGGAGGTCGGTAGCTTCTTGACCAGCGCGCGCAACGTCTTCTCCGAGCCTGCGGCGTCTCCCATCGCGGCCTGCGTGCGGGCGAGGCCGATGTACGCGCGTTCCTCGGTCGGCTCGAGCTTGATCGCGCGGCGGTACGCGGCCATCGCTTCGGGGCGTGTCTTCGCGCCGTCTTCGAGCACCTCGCCGGACGCGAGCCAGACCTGCGCGTGCTCGGGCCACTTCTTGCGCGCGAGCACGAGCACATCGCGCGCGGCATCTTCACGCTTGGCCTTCGCGAGCGCACGCGCGAGCTCGACGGTGATCATCGGCTGGTCGGGGGCGGCCTGCGCTGCGATGCGAAGCTCGTCGGCGGCGGTCGCCGCGTCATCGCGATAGAGCGCGAGCTTGCCGGCGAGATAATGCGAGTACGCATTCGGCGGTAGCGGCGCGATCGGCACCGGCGGTGGCGTGCGATGGCACCCGACGGTGAGCGCGAGAACGAGGACAGCGCGTGACGGCAACGACGCATCGTATACCGCGTGTCGCACGGTCGCACGTGTCGCAGCCGCCGAGTCAGCAACAGCGCCTGGCTCGACGCTGCTGGCTACGCTAGTGTCGCGCGATGCCTCGCACGATCTCGCGCGAATTCGTTCTCGCCGTCGCGATAGCGGCGTGCTCGCACACGACGCCCGCTCCGAATTCTCCGCCCGCAGCAGCGCCCGGTGGGGCGGGCCCTACCACTGCAGCCGTGCCTGCAGTCGGTACGTCCGCGACCACGCCCACGGCGCAGGAGCCGGCCACGGTCTCGACGTACAACAAGCCGCCGCAGCACGTACTCGACGTCCTGCACGCGCCGTCGCCGCCGTCGCCGTACATCAGCCCGAAGCGCGATCGCATCTTGCTCGTGTCGTGGGTCGACTATCCGTCGATCACGCAGGTCGCGGAGCCGTTTCTGCGGCTCGCGGGTGTGCGCGTGGAGCCGCGTACGCGTCGCAAGCACGACACGCCCGGTGGCTACGGCGTTGCGCCGTGCGCGCATTACTTCGCGATGGTCGACATCGCGTCGTCGAAGGAATCGCCGCTCACCTTGCCTGCCGGCGGTTGCGTCGACGGCATCGCGTGGGCCGGCGACGGCAAGCACTTCGCGTTTCGCAACACTGCAGCGACTGCGGTCGAGCTGTGGATCGGCGACGCGGCGACCGGCGTCACGAAGAAGGTCGCGAACGCCGCGCTCAACCCGATGCTCGGCTCGTCGCTGCAATGGCTGCCCGACAACAAGACGTTGCTCGTGAAGCTCGTGCCAGCAAACGCGGGCCAGCCGCCGGCTGGTGGCACCGCGGCGATCGGACCCAGCATTCAGGAGACCGACGGCAAGGGCGGCGAGTTCAGCACGTACGAAGCGCGCGACACGCTGCAAAACAAGCACGACGAAGATCTGTTCGATTACTACGCGACGAGCCAGCTCGCGTTCGTCGATACGTCGAGCGGGGCGATCGCACCACTCGGTAAGCCGGCAGTGTTCTCGGATCTCGACGTCGCGCCCGACGGTGATCACATCCTCGTCACGCGCGTCGTCAAGCCGTACGCGTACACCGTCACGTACGGGCGCTTCCCGCACGAGATCGATGTCTGGGATCGCGCGGCGCGCGCGACCACGATCGCGAAGCTGCCGCTCGCCGATCACGTCCCGGTCAGCGGCGTACCGACCGGGCCGCGCGATCACGGCTGGCGCTCGACCGAGCCGGCGACGCTCGTGTGGGCCGAAGCGCTCGATGGCGGCGACTGGAACGCAAAGGTTCCGGCGCGCGACAAGGTGATGATGCAGTCGGCGCCGTTCACGTCACCTCCGGTCGAGGTGACGAAAACCGAGCAGCGCTTCGGCGGCTATGACTGGAGCGAGCAGAAGTCGATCGCGCTTCTCCACGAGTACGACGAGAACAAGCACTGGCAGCGCACGTTCATCACGAACGTCGACGATCCGAAGGCCAAGCCCGTCCTGCTCTGGGACATGTCCTACGACGAGCGCTACAAGGATCCGGGCAACCCGGTCTACAAGCAGATGCCGAACGGGCAGTGGGCGGTGCGCGTCGACGGCGGCAAGACGATCTATCTGTCTGGAACCGGCGCGTCGACAGAAGGCGATCGCCCGTTCCTCGATCGTCTCGATCTGTCGACGAAGAAGACCGAGCGTCTGTTCCGCAGCGAGAAGTCTGCGTACGAGAGCTTCCTCGCGTTTTCCGACGACAAGACGACGACCTCGTTCTTGACGTGGCACCAGACGCCGAGCGATCCGCCGAACGCATTCGTCCGCACGCTTGGTGATGCGGTCAAAGGCGCGCCGGTGACCGAGGCCGGCTTCGCGTCGGCGTCGCGGGCGGTCACGCACATTCCCGATCCGACGCCGGCTGTCCGCGCGATCAAGAAGAAGCTCATCAAGTACAAGCGCAAGGACGGCACCGACCTGTCGTTCACGCTCTATCTGCCGCCCGACTACAAGGAGGGCCAGAAGTACCCCGCGATCCTCTACGCGTACCCACTCGACTACGCGAGCGCGAAGGAAGCAGGCCAGGTCAGTGGCTCCGAGCAGTACTTCACGAAGATCGAGGACTACCGGCTGCTGCTGCTCTCCGGCTACGCGATCATCGACAACGCCGCGTTCCCGATCGTCGGCGATCCCAAGAAGGCTTATGACACCTACCTCGAGCAGCTCGTCGACGATGCGCGCGCGGCCGTCGACAAGGCCGTCTCGCTCGGCATGATCGATCGCAATCGCATCGGCGTCACCGGTCACAGCCACGGCGCGCTCATGACCGTGAATCTGCTCGCGCACACCGACTTCTTCCGCGCCGGCGTCGCGACGAGCGGCTCGTATAACAAAACGCTCACGCCGTTTGGCTTCCAGAACGAGCGCCGCAGCGTGTGGAAGGCGCCCGACATCTACCGCAAGGTGTCGCCGTTCTTCTTCGCGGACAAGATCAAGCATCCGCTGCTCCTCATGCACGGTGCCGAGGACGCGAATCCGGGCACGACGCCGCTGCAGGCCGTGAAGCTCTACGAGGCCGTGCGCGGGAACGGCGGCGTTGCGCGCCTCGTCATGCTGCCGCACGAGCCGCACTGGTATTCGGCGATGGAGTCGAACGAGCAGCTCGCCTACGAGGAGCTGCGCTGGTTCGACACCTACGTCAAGAACGCGCCGGACAAGGGTGCGGACAAGAAGCCCGCGAAGACCGCAGGCGGCTCGAAGCAGCCCGACAAAGCCGCGCAGTAGCGGCGCCAGACCGGCTTCGCGTCGAAGAGACTGCGTCAGCGCCTGAGGCGCCGCAGATGAAACGCCGAGATGCCAAGCCGGCCAAGAACGCCAAGCACGTCTCTTGATCGCGTTCTGCTCGCGCGGTCGTTCGTGCAGAGCGCGCGTTTAGGCCAGTTCTCAGGTGGCGGCCTTGGCTCTGTTTCGCGTCTTGGCGTTGATCTCCGGGGCGGCGAGGCCGCCTTACGCCACGATCGTCCGGATCTGAAATCGGGGCTAGCGACGCTACAGCGGAATGTTGCCGTGCTTGCGCGGCAGGTTCGCTTGCCGCTTGTTCTTGAGCGTGCGGAGCGAACGAATGATCGTCCACCGCGTGTCGCGCGGGCGGATGATCTCGTCGATGTAGCCGAGCGACGCCGCCTTGTACGGGTTCGCGAACGTGTCGCGGTAGTGCTCGGTGAACTTGGCGCGCGCTTCGGCACGGGCGGTCTCGTCTTTGATCTTCTCGAGCTCGCTGCGGTAGATGATGTTGACCGCGCCCTCCGGGCCCATCACGGCGATCTCGGCCGCCGGATACGACACGTTGACGTCGGCGCGAATGTGCTTGGACGACATGACGTCGTAGGCACCGCCATACGCCTTGCGCGTGATCACGGTGATCTTCGGCACCGTCGCTTCTGCGAATGCGAACAGCAGCTTCGCACCGTGCTTGATGATGCCGCCGTACTCCTGGTTCGTCCCCGGCAAGAAGCCTGGCACGTCGACAAACGTGACAAGCGGAATGTTGAAGCAATCGCAGAACCGCACGAAGCGCGCGGCCTTGATCGATGCGTCGATATCGAGGCAGCCCGCGAGGTGGTTCGGCTGGTTCGCGACGATGCCAGCGGGCCGGCCTTCGAAGCGCGCGAAGCCGCACACGATGTTCTTGGCGTAGTCCTTGTGGACTTCGACGAACTTCCCGTCGTCGACGACCGCCGTGATGATCTTCTTGATGTCGTACGGCTTGTTCGACTCCTGCGGCACGACGGTGTCGAGCGACTCCTCGGCGCGATCCGGCGGATCCTGCGTCTCCTTGATCGGCGGATCCTCGGCGTTGTTGCCGGGCATGAACGACAGCAGCTCGCGAATGCGATTGATGCACGCGAGCTCGTCGGACTCGGTGAAGTGAGACACGCCCGACCGCGACGCGTGGGTTGCGGCGCCGCCGAGCTGTTCCTTCGTCACCTCTTCGTGGGTCACGGTTTTGATCACCTCGGGACCGGTGATGAACATGTACGACGTGCGATCGACCATCAGGATGAAGTCGGTGATCGCGGGCGAGTACACCGCGCCGCCTGCACATGGGCCCATGATCGCGGAGAGCTGCGGCACGACGCCGCTCGTCAGCACGTTGCGCAGAAAGATGTCGGCGTAGCCGGCAAGCGACTCGACGCCTTCTTGAATGCGCGCGCCACCGGAGTCGTTGAGCCCGATCACCGGGCAACCGATCTTCGTGGCGAGGTCCATCACCTTGCAGATTTTTTGTGCGTACGCCCCCGAAAGCGATCCGCCGAACACGGTGAAGTCCTGCGCAAACACGCACACCGGTCGACCGTCGACGGTGCCATGACCCGTCACGACACCATCGCCTAGAATTTTCTGTTCCTGCATGCCGAAGTCGGCGCAGCGATGGGTGACGAATTTGTCGAGCTCGACAAAACTACCTTCGTCCAACAGCGCTGAAATGCGCTCGCGAGCGGTGAGCTTGCCGGCCTCGTGCATCTTGTCGATGCGGGCTTGGCCACCCGCGAGAGCGGCCTTGGCTTCCATCTCCTCGAGACGGGCAATCGGATCTTTCATACAGGGCGCGTATAGTAGAGGCGTGACGAACGTAAAGGGAAGCGCGCTGTCGTCACGCGTCCTCTGGGTGCAGTTAGAGCACGGGGATGCCGGCTACAAGCGCTTGTTGAACCAGATCTCGCCGGAGCTCCGCCAGACAATTGAAATGGGCGTCAACAAGGCGAAGTGGTACCCGTTCGACCAATTCGTCGAGCTGAACCTCGTACTCGATCGCCTGTTCGGGAACGGGGATCTGGGCCTCATCAAGGAGCTCGGCCGCTTCGGCGCCGACGCAAACCTCAAGACGATCTACCGCCTGTTCTACAAGGTCGGCACCGTGCACTGGATCCTCGGCCGCGCGGTGCGGCTGTGGACCGCGCACTACGACTCGGGATTCATGGAAGTCGCAACCCGCGGTCCGAAGGCAGCGGTCCTTCGGATGCGCGGGTTTCAAACGCCGCACCAGGCGCACTGTCTGTCGGTGCAGGGCTGGTGCGAACGGTCGATCGAGCTGTCGGGTGGCAGGGACGTGGTCGTCAAGGAATCGAAGTGCCGCACGCGCGGCGATGACCTGTGTCAGCTCGAAGCCATCTGGTCGTGACTACAGATCACCCTCGATCAGACCGGGGCGACCGCCGCGGCGGCGATTGTTCTGCTGCCACTGCTGCTGCTGCCAGCCTTGGTTCAGCCAGCGCGCGTCGCCCGGATTCACCGGCTCGAGATGCGAGCTGAGCGTCACCGCGATCTTGCCGACCACCATGCGATCGCCGGTCAGCTCGAACGGCATCGACTTCTTCTGGCCGAGCACGCTGACGTCGAGCGTGCCGCGCACCGTCGACTTCGCCGGCTCGCCGCGGTTGATCTCGATCAAGTAGTTGCCCTTGCGCAGGCGCTTGACCGAGAGCTGCTCGCGATCGTGCGCCGTCGAGTCGGCCACCGTGATGTCGGTGCGGCCGCCCATCCACGACACGCGGCTGCCGTCGGGCGCCACGAGCGAGATGTCGAGATCGCTTGCGCCATCCCATTTGCCGTTGATCACGAGATCACCGGCGACACGCGGCTCGACCGCCGCGACGGTCGCGGCCTTCTCGGCCTCGGTGCGCGCCTTGTCGTCGACGAGCGACGCCATCACGAGATCCGCATCGGCGGTCTTGCCGAGCGAACGCAGACAGCGCGCCGCTGCACCCGCACGCTTGACCGCTTCCTTCACGGACAGGCTGACGAGTGCAATGCGATGGCCACACGCTTGCGCGAGGCGACCGGTGCGCTCGTATGCGTTGATCATCCGCTCGTGAAGGTTCGCGCGATCTGGATCGAGATCGACGAGACCATCGAGCGTACGCAGCGCAAGCTCGCGCTTGCCTTCACGGCCGAGGATGTC
>DASUFX010000028.1:0-4846 GCA_036274355.1 Kofleriaceae bacterium
GCATCGCGATGACCCGCATCCTCATAGCGTGAGGCAATCAGGGTGGGTTTGCAAAGTAGGCATCGAGCGTCTGCGCGGCCACCGCAAGCAGTGCGCGGGCGTCGGCAATCGAGACCGACGTTGCGTAGGACACCCGAGCCCCGGCGCGCGCCAGCGACAATCCGGTGATCGCGTTGAGGGCGTGCTGCTTCTTGAGCAACCCCGAGAGGATGCGGCTGTCGGTGACCGTGGTCTGCGCCTTCTGGGCGGTCGCCACGAACTCGATCGCGTCGGCCTCGGTGGCGAACACGATGTTGCCGCGCACCAGCCAGCCCTGCTTGACCAGCTCCATCGCGAGCGACACCCGCCCGGGCGATGGCGCCGAGGTCACCCCGAGTCCGACGTCGGGAAGGTTGTAGCGCTTGCTCGGTCCCTTGAGCGTGAGCACGAGCGCCGGTCCGCGCTTCGGGTCGGGCTTGGCAGCGGGCTCGCCCGGTTTTGCCGGCTTCGCCACCTCGTTGGTCTCGTCTTCGATCGTCCGGATCGCCGCGAGCCATGGCGGCAGCGTCGCCTTCGCTTCGATCGCATCGAGGTTGCCGCCGCTCGCCGCCGTCAACCCGGTCACGTCGGTTGGCTGTGCGAGCACGAACCAGCCGCGCCATGGCGACAGCAGCACGCGCTTGTCATTCGGAAACAGCTTGCCCGATCGTTTGCCGAGCATGCCGCCCTTCGTCGTCGACCACGCGATCGGCGTGTCGGGGTTCGCGAGGAAGTCGCGCATCTGCGCGCGCGTCATCTGCGTGTGACCGACGAGCGTCGTCGCTGTTGCATCGCGCGGACGCGGCGAGCTGATCACGAGCGTGTCGAGCTGATCGACGATCGCTACGTCGCGATCGCCGAACAAGCCACGATAGTCCGGCATCGGCGTGAACAGCTTCGCCGCCGGCTGCGCCCACTCGGTCTTGCGCAGCCGATCGAAGCGGATGAGCACCGTGATCTGATGACCGGGCGGAAAGTACGCGAGCAAGTTGGCCGCGGTACCCGCACTCGTCGGCGCGCCCTCGACCGCCGGCTGGTTATCCATGCCCGGCGCACCCGAGCCTTGCGCCGTGTCCGTCGCCCCCGGCACACCCTGCACATCCTGCGACCCGCTTCCCGCGCCGTTGAATTCGCCGAGCGCGACCTGCGTTCCGCCGCCATCACCTTCGCCGCCATCGCCGACACCACCATCTGCCGTCTCCGCCATCATCTCGTCCGCCGCCGCGTCGGACCGCTTCTTCCTCTTGCCAGGCGCATCGACCGGCGCATCGATGCCGGCATCGATCACCGCGAAGTCCTCGCTCGGCGTCTCCGGTTCCTGCGCACCTTGCGCGGCCGCGACCTGTTCGGCCTGCTTCGCAACTTCTGCGGGGAGCGCCTCGGCCTTCGGCGGCGGCGGCGCGACCTCGATGTCCACCAGCTGCACCTCACTGTCGTCGTGCGGTTTCGCCATGAGCCACCACGCCACAGCGACGACGGCGTGGAATACGAACGACACCGCGAGCGCGCGCATGAGCCACGACGCACCGGTCGAGAACGGCTCTGCTAGCGGTCTATGCGTCGCGGTCTGGGTCATTTCTCGACGGATGCCCTCTTGCGCAGTAGCATCCCACCATGGCTGAGTCCAGGCAGGGCACATGAAGCTCACCAAGGACCAAGTAGCGGCGGTTGTTACGGAAGCGTCGACCAAGATGAGCGACCCGAACTATTCGGCCGTCATGGTCGGGGGCTTCGTGCAGTCGCAAATGCCGGTGTCGAACTTCATCCAGGCGCACGAGCGCGAGCTCGGCGGCGCGGAAGCCATCGTCAGCGTCATCTTTCATTGCGCGCTCGTCGTTCAGATGTTTCAGCGCGCCGGCGGCAAGATCAGGACACTTTCGTACGAAGACCTCGATGCAGCCGCGCGCGGTGAGCCGTTGATCCGTCTGCAAAAGGCGCAACTCCCGCTGCACGAGTTCATTCATGCGAACGTAGAAAACGCCGAGGCGCAGAATCTGATCGCGATGATCGCGCTCGCGATCGACGGCGCCGCCTAGCGAAACGTGTTAGGCCTGCGGTCATGGCGAATCCGACCGCAACTTTCGACACGTCACTCGGTAGTTTCACCGCGGAGATCTATCTCGACAAGATGCCGATCACCGCGAACAACTTCATCAAGCTCGCGAAGCAAGGCTTCTACGACGGCCTTCACTTCCACCGCGTGATCAAGGATTTCATGATCCAGTTCGGGTGCGAGTACTCGAAGGATCCGAACAGCCCGAAGTGCGGCACCGGTAACTCGCCGTTCGGTAACGTTCAGGACGAGCACCCGCCGGCGCACAAGCTGTCGAACGAGCCGGGCACGCTCTCGATGGCGAACACGGGCCGGCCGAACTCGGGCGGCGCGCAGTTCTTCATCAATACCGTGCACAACGCATATCTCGATTGGTTCACGCCCGGTCAGAGCAAGCACCCGGTGTTTGGCAAGATCACCTCGGGTATGGATGTCATCAAGAAGATCGAGACCACGCCGACCGCCGCCGGCGACCGCCCGAAGACGCCGGTCAAGATGAACAAGGTCACGATCCAGGGCATGTAAATCCCGGCGCGGGTGGCACGAGTTGCCACCGCCCGGCGCGAGACACCATCGCCTGGCATGTCATGCTCGCTCATTGGTGCGAGCGTTCGTCGCCATCGCGGTCGTCGCCAGCGTAGCGGTTGCGGACGCTGCGCCTCGCGTCGTGCGCGGAGTCGTCACCGTACACGGCTCGACGAAGCCGATCCCAGGCGCGACCGTGCTCACCGAGCGCGGCGAGCTCGCGGTCTCTGATCTCGACGGTTACTTCTCGATCGAGGTCACGCCTGCCGATCGCGAGCTCACCATCACCGCGCCCGGCTACGCGACCCGCACGATTCGGGTCGTCGCGGGCGACGCGCTGTTGCGTATCGAGCTGTCTGCCGCGAAGGGCAGCGAGGTCATCGAGATCACGGGCAAGGCACCCGAACAGACGAAGCCGCTGTCGTACCAGCTCACCGCCGACGAGATTCGCTTCCTGCCCGGCGCCGCCAACGACGTGCTGCGCGCCGCACAGGTGCTGCCCGGCGTGTCGCGCATTCCGTACTCGTTCGGTGGCCTCGTACTGCGCGGCACGTCACCGCGCGATAGCGCCGTGTTTCTCGACGGCATCGAGGTGCCGATCGCGTTTCACTTCGGCGGCATCACGTCGTTCTACCCGGGCACGATGCTCGATTCACTCACGGTCTTGAACGGCGGCTTCGATGCGTCGCACGGCCACGCGCAGGGCGGCCTTGTCACGCTGACGACGCGCGAGCCGCGCACGGATCGCTGGCGCGTCGGCGGCACGATCGGCCTGCTCGACTCGAGCGTGTGGGCGGAAGGGCCGCTCTACACCGGCGGCATCATCATGGGTATCCGCCGGTCGTATCTCGACACGATCCTCGATCCGTTCGTCGAGGAAGACGTGCCGCTGCCGAGCTACTGGGACGCGCAGATCAAGTCGTCATTCGGCGATCCGCGCAAGCGCGGGCGCATCACACCGATGATCTTCACGTCGATCGATCGCGTCGCGAGCGAGGACATCACGGCGACGTCGTTGTTCGTGCGTGCGGCGGCGCCGTATCTGCGGTCGAAGGGACCGCTCACGCTGCGCGTCGTGCCATGGGTTGGGTGGACGCAGCTGTCTCTCACCGAGGAGCCGCGCAGCGAGAGCGATCAACGCGCCCGGTTCCGGCGCCCGATGTTCCCAGCTGGCGTACGCGGCGAGGTTCTGCGCGACTATACCTGGGGCCACCTGCGCGGCGGCGTCGACGTCGATAGCGGATACCTCTCTCAGTTCGACGTCGACGTCATGGGATCGAGCGGCAAGAAGTTCGGCGCCGAGCTGTACTGGACCGACCTTGCACTGTGGGGCGAGACGCGGATCAAGCTCGACGGCGAACGCTTCTCGGTGAAACCAGGTCTGCGCGTCGATGCGTACGGTCTATCGGAGGAGCTCGTTGTCGACCCGCGCCTCAACATCTTTCAGCAGCTGACCGACAAGATTTCGCTCCGTCAGGCGATCGGGCGATTTCACCAGCCGCCGATTCCCGCCGACGTCGATCCGTTCAACGGCAATCCGAAGCTCGATGGCTCGTACGTCGATCAAGCGTCGTTCGGACTCGACGCGGAGATCTACCCGGGCGTCATCACGTCGGTCACATCGTTCGCCGGCTTTGGCAATCAGATCGGCGTCGAAGTGCCACACGGCAACGACACGTCGATCGAGCCGAACACCGGCGGCCTGGGGCCCACGTTCCAGCTCTTGCTCGAGAAGCAGCTCGGCTTCTCGTCGTACCGCGAGAACCTCGGTCGTGCGCGCCTCTTTGGTGTCGAGAGTCTGCTCAAGGGCAACATCGATCGCTGGTTCTTCTTGCTCGCGTACACGCTGTCGTGGTCGCAGCGCACCGACAATCCGGCGACCGGGCAGGGCTGGCGTCCGTTCGAGCTCGACCAGCGTCACAACCTCAACATCGCAGCGTCGTACCGGCTCGCGAAGTGGCGGTTCGGCGCGCGGCTGCAGTTCGTCACCGGCAATCCGTATAGCCCGACGCCAGCGGGTGAGGAGATACCGATGCCGATGCCGTTCGCCGGCCGGCTACCTGCGTTCTTCCACCTCGATGTCCGCGTCGATCGCAGCTGGCATCGCTGCTGGGGCGACGTGAATCTGTTCTTCGATATTCAGAACGTCACGAATCGCACGAACGTCGAAGGCCGCGAGTACGGCTACACCGACGAGCATCCACTCGGCGCCGACGAGGACATTCCTGGTCTCCCGATCGTGCCGTTCAT
>DASUFX010000029.1:0-6531 GCA_036274355.1 Kofleriaceae bacterium
CGACGGTCTCGACACGCGCCTCATGGACATCTACGGCGTGTCGAACAACGTCGCGAAGCCGGGCGTGCGCCTGTTCGAGGCCTGGTACGAGCAACCGATCGGCCCGTTCAGCATCCACGCCGGTTTGATCGCAGCGGACCAGGAGTTCGTGCTTGCCGAGCACAGCACCGTGTTGCTCGACGCGACGTTCGGCATCGTCGCGATGCTCAGCTACAACATCGGCAACCCGGTCTATCCGGTCGCGGCACCGGGCGCGAGCCTTCACTACGACAGCGAGCTCGTGAAGCTGCGCGCCGCGTTCTACGCGAACCAGGTCGAGTCGCACGGCATTCCGCAGGACGTCGGCGGCGACGGGCTCTTCATCAACGAGGTCGAGTTTCTCGACATGTTCAAGCTCGGCTTCTGGCACCACACGACGCTTGGCGATGGCTACTACGCGATCGCGGACAAACAGCTCGAGCGTTACATCGGCACGTTCGCGCGCGTCAGCTATGCACCCGACAGCCCGCTCTCCGTCTATGCCGACACCGGCATCCGCATCGGCCCGGGCCCGCTGCGCAAGCGCGACTTCGCCAGCATCGGGCTCGCATTCGCACGGACCGAGATCGGTGCGCAGACAATCGTCGAGGCGACGTACCAGTACCTCGTCAAGGGCTGGCTCACGATGCAGCCCGACGCGCAGCTCCTGCTCACGCGCACGGGCACGGCCGGTGTCTTCGCGCTCCGCGCAGTGGTCGCGCTCTGACTGCTCGCGTTACGATGCTGCCTTCGATGCAAGGGCGTAAACAAAGCAAACGTGCGACCGCGATCGCGCTCGCGTTCATCTCGGCAGCGGCACTCGTCGTCGGCGGATTCGGTGATCGCTGGCTGCAGACTCAGGAGGGCATCGGCTTCGAGCTCAACGACGTGCCCTATCGATCGGGCAACATCGGCCTGCTCAGCTTTGCAGCCTGCCAGAGCGAGTGCACGAGCATGTCGAACACCGACCTCATGCCTGCGCTCGACAAATGGATCGCGACGCTAAAGCAGCGCAATCAGGGCGCACCGGTCAACGTACAGCAAAAGGTGCCCTACCCGCCATGGCACGGGTTTCCTGTCGTCGGCATCATCGCGCTCGTCGCGGCGCTGCTCGCAGCCGCGGGGCTCGTGTGCGGCGGCCTGCTCGCGCTCGCGAATAAACGCATGGAGATGGTGGTGATGCCGACGACGATCGCGGTCCTCGGTCTCGCGATCAGCATCATCAATGGCTGCCTGTTCGTCGCGACCAAGCCGGATATCGGATCGATGAGCGTCGGCTGGACGTTCGGCGCGTGGGGTGCCGGCGCCGTCCTCGGCCTTGCCGCCGTGTTCCCACTCAATCGTGCGATTCGGCCGATCGACGAAGAGATCGGTGTGGCCTCGGCGACGATGTCGTGGGGTACGAGCCGCGACGATCAGCCCTAGGCCGAGCCCTGCGACCGCACGCCGCAGTCCGATCAGCCGCCAGACCGCATCGGAGCTACACTTGCCATGATGGAGCGCCGAGAAGAGCTGCTCGCTTGGATCGCGGACACGCATCGTTTGCAGCGCAAGCTCGCGATGGTGTTTCCGGTGCTCGGCGTTGTCTCGATCGCGCTGATGTTCTGGCGCGGAGCCGTCGGCGCGTTCGCCTTGATCGTTGTCGCGCTGGTCGCGATCTGCTCGTTCTGGGTCACCGCCGCACACAACGCATCGCATCGCCAGAAGCTGGCGGAGCTCGACCGCGTCGCACGCAACGAAGGCAAGCCGCTACAGACCGCGCACCGCCGCTGGCACCACTAACGGCGCCGACGCCGGCGCAAGCCGAGCATCACGACGAGCGCGAGCACCACGCTGCTCTTGCCACCGCCCTGTGAGGTCTCGCAACAGCCGCCATCACCGCGCGGCATGCCCGGCGGCATGTCATCGCCCTCGATGAGGCACATGTCGTCGCAACCGTCGCCTGCAGTGGTGTTGCCGTCGTCGCACTCCTCGACGCCGAACTGGATCGCGCCGTCGCCGCACCGTGCGGTCAAGCAGTTGCTGCGGCACGCGTCGCTATCGATCTTGTTTGCGTCGTCGCACTCCTCGACACCCGGTTGCACGACGCCATCGCCGCACGACACGGGCGCGCAGCTGTTGTTGCACGCATCGCTGTCAACCATATTGCCGTCGTCGCACGCTTCCTTGCCCATCTCGACGAAGCCGTCGCCGCAGCTCGCGTTCTTGCAGACGTTGAGGCACGCGTCGGTGTTCGACATGTTGCCGTCGTCGCACTCCTCGACACCCGCTTGCGCGAAGCCATCGCCACAGCTCGCGACGATGCACGTGCTCAAGCACGCGTCGGTGTTCGTCTGGTTGCCGTCGTCGCACGCCTCAACACCGGCGCGCACGTAGCCGTCGCCGCAGCTCGCAGCTGCGCAGGTGTTGAGGCACGCGTCGGTGTTCGACATGTTGCCGTCGTCGCACGCCTCGACGTTCGCGCGCACGTAGCCGTCACCGCAGCGCGGGTTCGTGCAGGTAGTGAGGCACTCGTCGAGGTTCGACATGTTGCCGTCGTCGCAGTCCTCGGGACCATTCTTGACGTTGTCGCCGCAGCGCGGGCCCATCCCGTTGCAGCTCGTGTTGCAGTAGCCGTAGTTGCCGTTGTTCGCACCATCGTCGCAGCTCTCGTTGAGCTCCTTGAGGCCGTTTCCGCATTGCGCCATCAGCACGAACTCGTACGCGCCCATGTCCCATTGCGCACCACCGACGCCGTTACCGTCGAGTGGCCGCGCGACACCGTCCGCGTCGCTGTTCGGGCCGCTCGTGCCTGCATCGATCGCGACGCTCGTGCCCATGATGTGGAGGTCGACGGTCGAGAGGTACTGCGGGTTCGCCGAGATCGTGCCGGTGCCCGCGCTGACCCCCGAGTAGTTGCCGCTCGTGTTGTTCCAGACGTCCGAGTAGCTGACGGTCCACGTTGCGCTGTCGTTGCGGTAGGCGCCGTACGACGAATTCGTGAGGATCGAGTTCGAGACGTTGATCGTCGCCGCGTTGCCCGTCGATGCGCCCGAGTAGATGTTGTACGAGCCGTTCGCGTTGAACGTGCAGTTCGTGACCGTGACCGAGCGCCCCGGCGTGTTGTGCGAGATGTACATGCCGATGCTGCCGCTGTTGCGAATGACCGAGTTCGTCATCGTCACCGACGCTGCATCGCTGATGTACGCGCCGTAGCTTCCGCTGCTCATCACGTACACCGAGTCGAGCGCCGGCGTGCCCTGGCGCAGATACAGGCCGTACGACGACGCCGACTCGACGGTGATCTTCTTCAGCGTGTTGCCGGTGCCGGTCGAGCGATAGATGAGGCCGTAGGTCGCGTAGCGCACGATCACGTTGTCGAGCGTGGTCGCGTGTGCGCCCGTGTCGAGATCGACGCCGTACCAGGTGCCGGACGATGTCGAGGTCGACTGGATCGTGATCGGATTCTGCAGCGTACCGTCGGCGACGAGCACGCCCTGCACGGTCAGCTCACCGCGGCTCGTGTTCGCGCCGGCGAGCATGATGTCGCTCGAGCTCGCGAACTGCAGCGTGACGCCCGGATCGATCGTGAGCGTCGTGTTCGGCGGGATCACGAGGTCGCCGCTCGCCGTGTAGGGGCTGCCAGCCGCGGTCAGCGTCGTGTTCGACCACAGCGTGCCGTAGAGGCCAGGCGTCGCGACCGTGTCGTACGGCAACGCGCCCATGTCGAGGTTCCCCGGCGCGCCGAAGCGTGCCGGCGAGTTCGACGTCAGTCGCAAATCCGTCGTCGACACGTAGAGCGGGTTCGACGAGATCGAGCCGGTGCCTGCCGACACGCCGCTGTAGTTGCCACTCGTGTTGTTCCAGACGTCCGAGTTGGTCACCGTCCATGTAGCGCTGTCGTTGCGATACACGCCGTACGACGAGTTCGTGAGGACCGAGCCGACGATCGTGATCGTGGCGCCGTTGCCGGTCGACGCCCCGGAATACACGTTGTACGAGCCATTCGCGTTCAGCGTGCAGCGCGTGAGCGAGACCGAGCGGCCCGGCGTGTTGTGCGAGATGTACATGCCGATGCTGCCGCTGTTGCGCGCGATGCAACGCGTGAACGTCGGCGACGACGACTCCGAGATGTAGTAGCCATAGCTGCCGCTGCTGATCGCGCTCACCATGTCGAGGGTCGGCGCGCCAGCGCGCAGGTAGAAGCCATACGACGACGCGCTCTCGACGGTGAGGTTCGAGAGCTGGTTGCCAGTGCCGGTCGAGCGGTACTCGACACCGTAGGTCGCGTAGCGAATCGTGAGATCGTCGAGCACGCTGTCATGCGACGTCGTGTCGAGCTCGATGCCGTACCAGGTGCCGGCCGACGTCGAGGTGGACTGGAGATTGATCGGTGCCGTCGGCGTGCCGTTCGCGACGAGCGAGCCGCGCACGATGAGCTCGCCGCGGCTGGTGTTCGTGCCCGACAACATGATGTCGCTCGAGCTCGCGAACTGCAGCGTCACGCCGGGTTCGATCGTCAGCGTCACGCCGGCAGGCACCGTGAGGTCACCGCCCGCGGTGTACGTGCCCGTCGATGCGAGCAGCGTCGTGTTCGACCATAGCGTGCCGTAGAGACCCGGCGTCGCGACCGTGTCGTACGGAGCCGCGCCCTGATCCATGTTGTTGTCACCACCGAACCGCGACGGCGAGTTCGACGTCAGCCGCAGATCCGTCGCCGACACGTAGAGCGGGTTCGACGAGAACGTGCCCGTGCCTGCCGACACGCCGGAGTAATTGCCGCTCGTGTTGTTCCAGACGTTCGAGTACGTGACGCTCCAGGTCGCGCTGTCGTTGCGGTACACGCCATACGACGAATTCGTAAGCACCGAGTTCTTGACGTTGATCGTCGCGGCATTGCCGGTCGATGCACCGGAGTAGATGTTGTACGAGCCGTTCGCGTTGAACGTGCAGTTCGTGACAGTGACGGAGTGGCCCGGCGTGTTGTGCGAGATGTACATGCCGATGCTGCCGCTGTTGCGGATCGTCGAGCCGACGATCACCGGGTTCGCGGTGTCACTGATGTACACGCCGTAGCTGCCGTTGCTGATTGCCTTCACGGCCGAGAGACTCGGCGTGCCGCCGCGCAAGTAGAAGCCATACGACGACGCCGACGATGCGGTGACGTTCGTCAGGTTGACCTGCGAACCCGTCGCTTCGGCAGTGACACCATAGATCGCCGACTCGATGACCACATTGTCGAGGTCGAACTGCGACGTCATGTTGGTCGCGATCAGGCCGTACCAGGTGCCCGACGACGTCGATGTCGACTTGAACGTCACCGGCTGCTGCGCGGTGCCATTGACGTCGAGCGAGCCATTGACCGTGATCTCGACCCGGCTCGTGTTGCGCCCCGACGCCTGCGCGTCCGAGCTCGACGACGCCTGAACGACGACGCCGGCTTCGATCGTCAGCGTAGCGCCGGCGATCACCGTGACATCGCCCTGGATCGTGTACGGGCTGTTCGCCGCCGTCCACGTCTGGGTGCTGAGGTTGCCGCCGCTGATGATCGTGTCGGCGTGGCCGGTGCGGCAGAAGCCCAGGAACACGAGAAGGGGAACAACGAAGCGCATAGTTGGCGACCTCAAGGAACGGACCCTTTGGAAGACGAGCCGCCGCCCGTGCGGAGGTCGCACGGAATCGACGGGGCCCCGTTCAGCAAGCGACGTGCCCGGCTAAGGCCGCGACGCCACGTACCCGGCGGCACCACTGCACTGCTGCACCACCGTTGCAGCCGCGTGCAGCGCTTCGTGCCCGGCCCGGTCAGGAATTGAGCTGCGCTCGCGAAATAGACGCCTTCGTGCCCTCATTATAGGCTGCACCGCCGTGCGGCCGGCCCCCACCCTGTCTCGCATTCCAGCGTTTCCAGTCATCACGGTGGTCGCTGCGATGGCGATCTTCGTGACGATCGCGATCAAGACCGGCCGCACCGACATCGAGCCGTTCACGATGAGCTCGGTCGCGTTCGACAACGAGCCGTGGCGGCTGCTCTCGAGCGCGCTACCACACGGCGACGCGATTCACCTGATCTTCAACGTCGTCTGGCTGTGGGTGCTTGGCACGCGGCTCGAAGAGACGCTCGGTCACATCACGACGTTCGTGATCATCATCGTGCTCGCCGTCGGCTCGTCGGCCGCCGAGTTCGCGTTCGCTGCCGGTGGCATCGGCCTCTCGGGCGTCGGCTACGGGCTCGTCGGCTGTCTCATGGTGCTCGCGCGGCACGACCGGCGGTTTCGCGATGCGATCGATCGCAACACGCTCATCCTGTTCGGCGCCTGGTTCGTGCTCTGCGTCGTGCTCACGCTCGCCGACGTCTGGAACATCGGCAACGTCGCGCACGGCAGCGGCTTCGTGCTCGGCGTGATCATCGGCTACGTGATCGCACCTGGGACGCTCGCGCGCCGCATCGCCGCTGGCGGTGCGCTCGTTATCGTCGTCGCTGCATCGCTCGCCGGTGCTGCGTTGTTCCGGCCGCAACTCAACCTGTCCGCCTAC
>DASUFX010000030.1:0-4754 GCA_036274355.1 Kofleriaceae bacterium
GATGATTCCCTTGTGACCCGTGTGCACACCGGCGCCCGGAATATCCGAGTTACTCATCGGCGTCCACGTCGCCTGCGGATGCAGGATCGTGCGCAAGCCTTCGAGGTCCTCCGCGTTCAGCTTCGCGAAGAACTGCCGCAACAACGCTTCATTCGGCGAGTCCGCCATGGATGATCCTCCTTCTACTTCTTGCCGGCCGGTTGCTGGGCGAGCCTGCAGCCTTTGGTATCGTGCACGATATAGCCGCCCGTCGGCTCGCTGAAGTGCGAGCCGATGACGAACACGTCGGAATTGGCGAGATCGTCGATGAGCTTCACGCGCGTGCGGCGCGCCATGACCTGATCCATGTCGAAGCGCGCCGTGTCGTCTGGGCGCTCGAGCTGGATCGTGTTGTGCATCATGTCCCCCGTGACCAGCGCACGCTTGCCGCGCGACTCGATGCCGATACTGACATGCCCCGGCGTATGACCGGGCGTCGGGCGCAGCTTGATCTCGGGGCAGATCGAATGGCCGGGATCGATCAGGTCGACCAGACCGGCGTCAATGACGGGTTGCACGGCATCCTCCATGTGATTGAGGTCGTGATAGCCGTGCGTTTCCTTGAGCATCTTCCAGTGCTCGTACTCGCGCCGCCCGAATAGATAGCGCGCGTTCGGGAACGTGGGCACCCACTTGCCATCGACGAGCCGCGTGTTCCAGCCGACGTGGTCGAAGTGCAAATGCGTGCAGAGCACGAGATCGATCTCTTCCGGCCCGAACCCGGCATGCTCGAGGTCGGCGAGGAAATCGCTGCGCATATTGGTGAAGATGTCGAACTCGCGCTTGCGATCCGAGCCGATGCAAGTGTCGAGCATGATCGCGTGCTCGCGCGTGCGCATCACGAAGCACTGGAACGAGATGATCATCTTGCCTTGTGGCGTCGCGTAGTGCGGCTGCAGCCACGGATACGCGAGCACGGTTGCCGGCGTCGCATCCGGCAGCAGCATCGTGATGTCGTCTTCCCAGTTGTTGACCTCGACAATGCGCGTGATCTCGACGTCGCCGATCTTCCAGGTGCGCATGGTTGCGATGGACATCCTTCCCCCTGCACGCGCCGCCGCGTTGCAACGATTTCGGACCGGCGACGAGCGATTGCCGCCTAGTGTACGGATTACGGTCGCGCTTTTCCGGTTGATGCGACCGTAAACGCGCGTGGTAGCCTTCGAATGACTGACCGTAGATTGGAGGCATGGGAATCGTGTCCGCCAAACTCAGACTGAGCAACCCGCGAAACCCTTCGGCCACGCCGATCGAAGTCGGCGCGCTCGCCGATAACGGCTCCGTGTTCCTCTGCATCCCGCAGCACGTGTGCCTCCAGCTTGGGCTCGACGTGTTGCAGGAGCGCGAGGTGAAGCTCGCGGACGGTTCCTGCATCAGCGTTCCCTATGTCGGCCCAGTGCTCGTGCAGTTCAAAAACCGAACCGGCGTCATGGGCGCGCTGGTGCTCGGTGACGAGGTTCTGCTCGGGGCGATTCCGATGGAGGACATGGATCTCGTCGTCAATCCGCGCGATCGCACCGTCGACGTGAATCCCGCGAGCCCGAATATCGCGTCCGGGATCGTCAAGCGCGCGGCCTGAGAAAGCCGCTCACGCTCGTTGCGTGATCGGCGCCGGCGCCGGCCTACCCAAGATCATATCGGACGCCTTCTCGGCGATCGCTACCACGCTGGCATTCGTGTTCGCTCCAACGAGGCGCGGATAGATCGACGCATCGGCGACGCGCAGCTGCTCGAGCCCGTGCACCTTCAGCTCGTGGTCGACGACGTTGTCGCCGGCCGGGCCCATGCGGCACGTCGAGGCAGGATGATGGACCGTCGTCAGCGTGGCTCGGATATGCTCGAGCCATTGCTCGTCGGACGCCACCGCGGCTCCGGGGAACACTTCCTGCGCGCGATACCGTCGGAAGCTTTCGTGCGCGAAGATTTTGCGCGCCACCTTCAAGCCGCGCACGAGCGTCTGCAGATCGACCTCGTCGCTGCCGAGCTTGGGATCGATGACCGGCAGCGCGAACGGATCCGGCCCGGACAGGCTCACGCGCCCCATGCTGCGCGGATAGAGGCACACGATGACGATCGCGTAGCCGTGGCCGAGCGGAATCGGGAATGGCTTCGTGTTGCGCCGCGCGGGCTGGAACACGATCTGCAAGTCGGGGCGATCGGAGTCCGGCAACGTGCGGACGTAGGCGTTCGTCTCGAACAGGTTGCTCGCGTACTGACCCGTGCGCGTCGCGAGATAGCGCAACGTCTGCGCGACGTTGCGCGGTAACGCTTTCCACGAGTGGCCATACGACGTGGCATCGTCGGACTCCATCGCGATCGGCGCCGCCGGATGGTCGCGCAGATGGTGGCCGACCGCCGGCAGGTGATGCAGCGGCGTGATGCCCCACTTCTCGAGATCGCGCTCGTGGCCGATGCCGGAGTGCAGCAGTAAGTGCGGCGAGTGGAACGTGCCGCAACTGATCACGACTTCCCTGCCCGCGCGCAGCCGCTGAATGCGGCCGTCGCTTCCCTGGATCTCGACCCCGACCGCGCGTTTGCCCTCGAGCAGCACGCGCCGCACGCGCGTCTCGCTCCGCACCTCGAGATTGCGCCGACCAAGGGCGGGCTTCAGGTACGCGCTCGCCGTCGAGACGCGCCGGCCCTTCCAGATCGTGCCTTGCCGATAGCCGTAGCCGTTGGGATCCGGAACGTTGAAGTCGGGCAATTCGGAATAGCCGAGCGACGCCATGGCCGCGTTGAATGCATCGCAAAGCGGGTTGCGGCTCGTCGGAAAGCTCACGCCCATTGGCCCGCCCGTCGCGTGATACGGCGAGCCCGCGTACTCGGGGTTGTGCTCGGAGCGCAGGAAATACGGCAACAGATCGGCGTACGACCAGCCCGGATTGCCCATGGCGGCCCAGTCGTCGTAATCCCTCGCGGGTCCGCGGAAGTAGGCCATACCGTTGATCGAGCCCGTGCCGCCAATCACGCGACCGCGCGGCAACGGCACGCGGCGGCCGCCCAAATGCGGCTGCGGCACGGTCGAAAGCCCCCAGCCGAACTTCGGGCTCATGATCGCGCAGCCCACGGCGGCGGGAATCGCGATGTACGGATGGCGGTTGGAGCCACCGGCTTCGATCAAGCAGACGCAGTTGCGCGCGTCCTCCGACAGGCGCGCCGCGAGCTCGCACCCGGCCGTGCCGGCGCCGACGACGATGTAGTCGAACTCGCGATCGAACTCGGTTCTTGTGCTGCTCAAGCAGGTCGGCCCAAACTTACGCGCGCAGTATAGCGAGGAAATTCAGTGGAGCTCCGTACGCAACTCGAGGCGCGCGGCTCGACGTATCCGCTCGGCGGCTCGTACGCCCCCGAGTACCAGGGCGTCGTCGACGCGTTCGTCGAGAACTTCCGAGTCGAGGACGAAATCGGCGCGGCCTGCTCGATCATGCTCGACGGGCGAACGGTCGTCGACCTCTGGGGCGGATGGCGCGACGGTGCCAAGAAGACCGCGTGGGATGCGCCGACGACGGTCTGCATGATGTCGGTCGCGAAAGGCATCACGGCGATCTGCTTCAACATGCTCATCGACCGCGGCCTCGTCGATCCGAAAGCACGCGTCATCGACTATTGGCCGGAGTACGGGCGCAACGGCAAAGAAAAAACGCTCGTGCGGCACTTCCTCGACCACACGGCCGCCGTGCCGGTGCTGACGACGAATCCGCTCTGGCCGGGCGCAATGTTCGATCGCGAAGCGATCGTCAAAGCACTCGAGGAACAAGAGCCGCTCTGGGAGATCGGCACCAAAGCCGCGTATCACGTGCATCATCAGGGCTTCCTGCTCGGCGAGATCATGCGCCGCGTCACCGGCAAGACGGTCGGGCCGTTCTTGCGCGACGAAGTCGCGACGCCGCTCAAAGCCGAGTACTACATCGGCGGCATGACCGACGAGCAGCAGTCGTTCGTCGCCGAGGTGATGCCGAACATGGAGGCGAAGCTGTTCGCCGCGAAGGACGGCCCCGATCAAACCTCGCTGCGCGCGCTCGCGTTCAAACAGAACCCCGCCGAGCCGTGGGCCGTGACGATGAACCGGCGCGAATGGCGCACGGTCGAGGTCGCGAGCGGCAGCGGCCACGGCAACGCGCGCGGCGTCGCACGAATTTACGGCGCGCTCGGCGCGGGCGGAGCTCTCGACGGCGTGAAGATCATGAGCAAAAGGCAGATCGAGGCAATGACGACCGAGCAGCACCATCAGACCGAGGCGCTACAAGACCGGCCGTACCATCAAGCGCTCGGGCTGCTGCTGAATACGCCGGAAGCCGTCTACATGGGGCCGAACCTGCGCAGCTTCGGTCATCACGGCATCGGCGGCTCGATTGGCTTCTGCGATCCCGACGCGCGCATGGGCTTCTCGTACGCGTGCAACAAGATGCACGCGGTCGGCACGAACGGGCCGCGCGCCGCGCGGCTGATCGACGCGTTCTACCGCTGCGAGCTGTAGGCGGGCTCGGGCGTCAGCTCGGCTGTCTTCACTTTTCCCGGCGCCGTCTCGCGTAGGAACAGGCTCAACAGGCCGCCGCACAGCGCGCACACCATCATGACGACCATGTGCGCGACGAGCGACGTCTGATCCGCGATCCAGCCCGAGATCGTGGGCGACAACACGCCGCCGACGATCTCGCCGGCGCCGACGACCAATCCCATCGACGACGCGGCCAGCGTCTTCGGCACGGTCTCCG
>DASUFX010000031.1:0-8305 GCA_036274355.1 Kofleriaceae bacterium
AAAGCCGACGACGAGATCGACATGACGATCGTCCCGCAGATCCTCGGCGGGCGGGTGCACATCACAGCCGTGTATCAGCTCGCGGACATCGCGCCCGGCAAAGTGAGGCGTAGGTACCAGGGGTCGATCACGGTCCAAGCATCACTACTGTCCGGAAAGATCGAGCGCGCGATCGCTGCCGAGATCGAGAAGGGCATGCCGGTGATGACCGGCTGCACGCAGAGCTGGCTGACGAGCGCCGGCATCTAGACGTAGCGTCTACTACGTCAGACATATTCGGCGCGCGCAGCTAGCGCTGTCAGGAATCCCGACAGCCGCATGCGCACAAAAGCGGTGCTACTGTCTGGCGCATGACGCTCGACAAGCTGTTCCTGTCACTGCACGTCGTCGGGGCACTGATGTGGATCGGCAGCCTGTTCGCGCTTGCCGCGTTCCTCGAGGCCTTCGCCGACGAGACCGATCCCGCAGCGAAGAGCCGGTTGCTCAAGCACCTGCGCCAGGCTGCGATCGTACCCGACGTCGGCGCGACGCTCGCGATCGCATTCGGCCTGCACTGGCTGTTCAAGTTCAAGCTCTACCAGATGCCGTACATGCACATTAAGCTCGCGCTCGTCGCGGGCGTGATCGGCATGCACGGCTATCTCAAAGTGAAAGCGAAGAAGGCGCGCAAGGGCGAGGCATTCACCGCGCCGCCGATGGCGATGAAGCCGATGCTGTCGCTGCTCGCGCTCGGCATCATCCTGTTCGTGATCGAGAAGTGGCCGCTGCCTAGCTGATCGCGCGCGCCGCTTCATCGCGCAGCCGCGCCTGCTCGAGGATCAGGTGCGTCACCGGCATCGCGAGGTCGCTGTCCGAGTGGCGCGTCGGCACCGCGACGAGCTTGAACGAGCCCTGCGTCCAGTCGAGCACCGACATCACGACCGCACGCGGATGGCTGGTGCCGAGTGACCAGCCGGCGTCGACGATGCGGCCGTCGACGATGTCGATCCATGCAGCGTGGCCGTTCGAAGCGACGAGTCGGCCCGTCTTCTTCTCGATCTCCATCATCGTGAGCACCGACGCGATGCCGAGCTCGCTGATCGAGCCGGTGAGCAGAACGCGCTCGGCACGCTTCGGCGTCTCCGCGACGCGGCGTACGCGTGCGATTGCCTCGACAAGCGCGAACGGCTTCAGGATGACGTCGGCAGCACCGCGCTGAAACGCACGCTCGATGTCGCTCGGATCGTTCGTCGTCACGACGACCGGCACCGATGACATTCGATCGTCGGTCGCGAGCCGCTCGATCAGCTGAAACCCATCGACCATCGGCGTCGCGCGATCGACAAGCACGACATCCGGCTTCTGCCGCAGACACGCGCCGAACACCTCGAGGCCGTTGCTTGCCGTCGCAACCGAAAAGCCGGCTGCGTCGAGTGCCGTCGACAGTCGCTCGAGCACGCGCAGCTCGGAATCAGCGACGACCATGTGGAACTGCTGCGGCTGCTTCGTGCGCGCACGGCGCATCAGGTTTTCGATCGCGACCGCGAACGCGACATCGACGGGCTCGTGAAACTGAAGACCGATGCCGGGCACGCGGCACAACGCGCGCGCTTCGTCGGACGTGATGGTGTGCATCACGCGCGCAGGGTTCGTGACGCGCGTCCCGTTGTGCTCGAGCGAAACGAGAACTGGTGTTCCGACCAGAATCGGTGACGTCGCGATGAACATGCCGGTGCGCGAGATGTCTTGCATCGCGGCATGCCGCCACTCGCGTGACGCGTAAAGGTCCAAACTGAGATCGAGCGCGTATCGCTCTGACTGCCTCGGCACGATGTTTCTTCGTACAGTGCTTCCGCCCGCCCGCCCACCATTTCGCGCGGTTGCATCCCCAGCGTTAACCCGCGGCACTCACGCTTCTACTTCACCCAGCGCTACCCGATCCTTTGAAGCGCTCGCGAAAGTACGAGCCGATCGCCGGGCCGAGCTTGGGCAACGCCTGAAGCTGCGCGCCAAGATACGAGTGTCCATTCTGGATCGCAGTCTGGACTGCCTGATCGTGGGCCGCGCACTCGGGCGTGCGCACGTCGCCAAGGATCTTCCAGCTCGAGCCAGGTCCGCAGCGGCCAAATGACGGATCCGCGCCGCCGATCACGGCCATCAGATCGCTCGGTGCCACTTCCGTCATGGCGGAATCATTGATCACTTCGCATGCCAGACCGGTGAACGCGCATCTACACAGGCTTGTGTAGTAGCCATGAGCCCATGGGTATGCGGGTTGAGGCCAAAAGTTTGCGCCCAACGGGGAGCTGGTCGTTTATTGAGAACATGGAATCCGCCATGATCGATCTGGTTCGCGAGCTGGACGACCCGACGCGTCGCCGCGATCCAGAGCTCGAAGTCGACATCGAGATCGACGACATGCTGCTCGACCCGTGGTTCCTGATGTCCGAGGACGAGATCGCAGAGCTCGACGATGATCCGAACGCGAGCGTGCTCGAGATTCGTCTCGCGCCGCGCGTCGACCAGCTCGACTACGTCGCGTAGACCGCCGTCTAGAAGATCACTGTGTTGATCGGCGCGACGTTCATCCCGCCGGGATAGCCGTACGACACGTTCTGCGTGAACGTCGACGTCAGCGGCGTTCCCCAGCCCCACACCCATAGCCCAAACGGCGCGTCGCTCTTGATCTCGTGGCGACCGTTGTTGCACTGACCGACCGCGGTGAAGTTGCCGGTCGATAGATCGACGCGCGTGTATTCAAATTCGCCGCCGATGCCGGTCCACCCCGAGAGCACGCCCGCGCAATCGAGCTGCACGTCGTGGAAGTTGTTGTCGGTGCCGCGCGAGCGCACGACGACAAGGTTCGTCTCTGGATACGTCGGATCGGTGAAGAACACGTACTGCCGCAGATACTGCTCGGGCGGCACGCTCGTCACGAAGTCCGGATCGCCGTAGCCGGTCGACACCGCAGTCGAGCTCGCCATGTACGTGAACAACATGAATGGGTGCTCGGAGTCCTGACTCTGGACCGTGAACGGAATGCCGGTCTGGAACGTAACCTCTTGGCCCGCGTTGATCGTCGTCGGGCCACCAACGGACGTCGAGTACGTGAGCGTCGTGCCGTCGACGGCGCCGACCATGCGCCAGTACGTCGACGTCTCGCTCGGCACGCGCGGCTTGTACATCACGCCGACATAGCGGCTGCCGAGTGCTTTGACCGGCGGCACCATCTGCTCGCCGTGATCGCAGTACGCGGTGCCGACCGGCACTTGCATGCACGTATGACCGGCCATGAAGCCGACTGGCTTGTTCGCCTGCACGACACTGCCGGTGAGCTCGGCGGGCTGCGTGATCTGCGCGTTCTGACCCTTGTTGAGCGAGATCATGATCGGCTGACCGGCGGCGGCGCCGGGAATGCCGGTGCCCGCGGTGACCGCTTGCTTCGGGGTGAGCATCACCTGCGTGCCGTCTTCCCGCGCGACGATGTTGAGCGAGGGGTGCCCCACCGACGGTGCTTCGGGCGACACGTTGACGGCGACGTAGTTCATATCCCAGACGCTCGTCGGTAGCAGCAGCGATGCGGCGGTGACGGCGACGGAGCCGCCGCCGTACGGATTGATCTGGTACGCGACGACCGGTACGTCGGTCTTGATGTGGAATGAATCGCCGATTCCGGTGCCCGTGAAGTACGCCGACGGCACCGCGGGCGTGACCGGGCAGTTTGGCGCCGAGCCTTGCGAGCCGGCGAGGAACAGGATCGCGACCTCGCCGGGTGCGAGGCCTTGCGTCGCATCGTAGGTGCCGTACGTGAGCGACGAGCCTGCGCCCGTCGGCAAGCGCGTGAACGTTTGCGTGTTGAGCGGCTGGCCGCGGTACTCGACATCGATGTGCGCGGGGAACGTCCACGTGTTCGCGACGAACACCGCGTAGCAATAGCCGGGCGTCAGCGTCTCCATCTCGGTCGCGAAGTAATCGCAGCCGACGGAGCGATGATTCGCTTCGGCTGCCGCGCACGCGTCCTGACACGTGTACGTCGACGGATCGCACGCTTGGCCGCCGGTGCAGTCTTCGACCACGCTGCCGTTACAGTCGATCACCGAATGGAGATCTGCTGAGCAATTTCGCGAACACGATGCATCGGGCTGTCCCGTGTCGTCGTCGTCGTCATTGTGACGAGCACCTGGTCCGCACGCGATCACAAACACGGCCATCAACAACGCTGCCTTCATCGGTCACCCCCGGCGGCGTGAACCGTAATCGCAGCGCCACTAACCGATCAACGGGAATCTGGTGGGGACAATTGTCTCCGGCGGCGGGCTGTTACGAAATCGTTCTTGACGGTTCTTGCCACCGGCCTCAAGGTGGCGCGCTTACGGGAGGAGGGAACGGTACATGCCTACGCATCACATTTTCGGGTCAAAGGGCGGCAAGGAGGACGTGCGATGGGAATCGCCAAGTCCGTCCTGCCGACGTATTTCGACGTAGCCATCATCGGCGCGGGTCCGGTCGGACTCGCGATCGCGATCGAGCTGGCGCGCCTTGACCTCACGACGCTCGTCGTCGACCGCCGGCCACCGCCGGCCGAGGACACTGGTCTGCGCCCGCAGCTGCTCGTCGCCCGTGCCGGTGACCTCGCGAACCTCGCGCACCTCGGTGTCGATGTTCGCGATCCCCGCATCGTGACGCTGCTCGCATCGCGTTGCGAGGCCGACCTCGCCACGGGTCGTACGATCCGCGGCGGCGTCGCGACACTGCATAGCGTGCCGCCGCAGCTCGACCTGTGGACGCTCGCTGCGCAGCCGCCGCGTGCTCTGGTTCCGATCGGTCGTCTCCAGCAGGCGCTGCTCGAGCGTGCTCTGCACCATGGTGCCTCCGTGCACTATGGCTGCGAGGTCACGCGCGTGCGCCGCCATGCGCGCTTTGCGTCGCTGACGCTCGCGGATGGTGTGGCGGTGCGTGCTGCGCTGGTCGTGATCGCGACCGGTGCTGCGCGCTCGCTGGCGCTGGAGCTGCTGCGGGGTGCGTGCGCGGTCGAGCTGCCGGAGCAGCGCATCATCGGTGCGCTGTTCGACGCCGCCGCCGACGAGGGTCGTTGGATCCGCGTCGAGCTGCCGGTGCCGGGTCTCCCGCGCCTCGCGCGCGCCACCGTTCTGCAGACGACCGACGCGGGTACCGGTGTGCTCGTTTCGGCACCGGGTCAGCCGACGGCGGAGCAGCTCGGCCGCTGCTTCATTACAGCGGCACGCGCGCATGGCCTGCTCGGTGCGCCGATGCTTGTCGAGCCGCAGATCTTCGCGACCGCGGTTACGGCGATGGCACGGCGCACCATTGCGGGTGACGGCCGCGCGCCGATCGTGATCGCAGGTGATGCAGCACAGACCGGCCACGTGTTCACGGGCCAGACGTGCTTCGTCAACGTCGCGCTGGCGCTGCGCATGGCACGCGAGCTACAGCATGCACGTCGTGCAATTGCCCTGCAGCTAGCGGGCGATGCGGCGCTGTTGCGTGCGCTCGATCGGTACGAGCAGCAGTCGCAGATCGGTGCGGCGATCCTCGCGCGGACGTCGCAGCGTCACTATGCGCCGCACCGGAGCGGCCAGTGGGCTCTCGCAGGAGTTGCGCGTGCTAATGGGTTGGCCCGTCGAGCGTTTCGTCTCGGCGGGCCGTTTGTTTTTCGGCTTCCACTCCGCGCTATAAAGGACCAATGGCCAGTTACGAAAAGCGCACGTGGTGGACGCGCCACGGCCTGACCGACCGACTCGCGAGCGACACCTTTCTCGAAGCGGCGGTGACGAGCGCGTTTTTGATCGCAGCCGCCGACGGCAACGCGAGCGAGCAGGAGTACGACGCCTTGCTCGATCGCCTCGAGATCCTCGGCGGCGTCGATCGCGACAAGATCGACGAGCTGCTCACGAGCGTCTCGAACGACATCGAGGCGAACGGCTTCGAGGGCCGCATCGCGCGCGTCGCGGAGATCGTCGGCGATCGCAGCGCGGCGGAAGCGGCGCTGATGCTCGGCCTGGCGATCGGTCTCGCCGACAATGACTTCTCGGCCGAGGAGCGCGAGGTCGCGAACCAACTCGCAACGGCGATCGGTGTAGGCGCCGACGACATCGACCAACGAGTCGCCGAGATCCGCGGTTAGACGTAGATGTAGGTGCCAGTCGCTCCAGCAGCGGTTTCGACATGGCTGGATGCGGCATTCACCGCTGCTCACGTGATCTTCACGCAATAGCTCAGATCGGCAGAGGTCGAACCATCGGCAAGAACCTTGCTGATGCTCCTCGGCATGCGGATCGCCATCGCCTCCCTCCTTCTCGTTGGTTGTGTTGCTGCCCAGGACCCGTCGGGCTCCGATGACGACGATAGGGGGTCGGGCTCGGGCAGCGGGTCGGACATGGGTACTGGCTCGGGCTCGGGCTCGGGCTCGGGTTCCGGTTCGGGCTCGGCGCAGCCGCCGGTCCCGGTGGCGAGTGGCGCGTACCAGGTGCGCAGCGACATCGACCTGACGGTCGAGGCCCTCTTGCCGGAGCCGGTCGAGAACATCGTGCTCACGCTGCGCGACTTCTCGATGAACCCTGCCGAGACGCTGTTCGACCTCGCGGAGGACATCGGTGTGCCGGCCGTCGGCGAGATTCGCACCGCGCTGCCCGATTACCTCGAGGACAAGGCCCTGGGCTGGCTCAACACCGAGATCAACAAGGTGACGGTCGGCGGCGTGCCGGTCCCGCAGGTCGCGGGCAACATCGCGGCGCTCGCCGAGACCGCGCTGACGAAGTTCGCGCTCGATAGCGAGCTGACGATCACGGGACAGACCGCGACGCATACGCTGAAGACGCTCGACCTCACGCCGGCTGGCATCAACGTGCAGGTCGCCCTCGAGGCGCTGCCGACCGAGATCATCGCGGCGACGCCGTCGTGCTCGTCGAGCATGGGTACGGTTGCGCTCGGTGACCACAGCTACAGCCTCCAGTACGGCGAGTACATGTGGCGCGCGATCAACCTCGCGGTCACCGCGCAGTACGGCACCGATGTCCACGGTGTGATCGCGGATGCAGTCAACTGCCAGGCGATCGCGCACACCGTCGCGTCGAAGTGCTACCTCGGCGTGTGCGTCGGCCACGAGTCGCAGCTGACCGACATCTGCGAAGCGGGTGTGAACGAAGTCGTCGAGCGCGTGCACGACAAGTTCTCGGAGATGCGCTTCGACGCGATTCACTTCGCGGCGGGTACCGCGGCGCTCGTCGATGCGAACCATGACGGCGATGCCGAGGCGATGACGATGGGCGTGTGGATGGCCGAGATCAATGCAGGCCTCGGTCTGCGCCACGTGCCGGCGACGTTCACCGCGACGAAGTAGTCGCGAGCGCGAACTGGACCGTGCCGCCGAGCCGGATCGCATGAAAGCGACCGAGCTCGGCGTTTGCGATCACGGCGACGATTGGATAGCCGCCGGTCGTCGGATGTTCGGGGCCGAGCACGATCGGCACGCCATCGCCCGGCACCTCGAGTGCACCCATCACCATCGGCCGCGACTGCTCGCGATAGGTCGCCAGTCGAGGTAATGCGGCGCCTTCGAGCCGGGTGCCGACGCGATCGCTGCTCGGCGAGATGCGATACGGAGTACCGACGAGCTGACCGAGCACGTTGTCTGCGAACGCATCGAGATCGGGGCCCGGCAGCACCTGGATGACATCGGTTGCGGTGAACGATGCGAGCGCATGTGCGTCGGTTGCGAGGTGCTCGGCGGGTGAGAGCGTAGCGCCTGCGCGCAACGGCGCACCGAGACGAGCGCAGAGCAGCGTGCCGCGGCCGTCGAGAATGCGCGGTGCGGCGATGCCTCCAGCGATCGCGAGATACGTGCAGCGCAGCGGTTCGCTCTCGATCGTCAATGTATCGCCGGCGGCAAGCAGCTGCGGCGACGTGCGATCGGTCGCGACCATGATCTCGGCGGTCGCGTTCACGATCAGCTGGCCGAGCACCTCGATCGCCGGTGCATCGTCCGCATTCCCGACGCTGCGGTTCGCGGCAACGAGCAACTCGCGAACGAGCGCGCCGCCTGGTGGCACCGCTTCGTGCATGTGACCGCGGCGCCCGAGGTCTTGGACCGTGCACAGACCGAACGCGCGGCTGACGACGAGGCTCATGACACGAACCGCACGCGATCGCCGAGCTGAAGCAGCGCCCCCCGCTCGTCGAACATCGTCGTCTCGACGACGCGACCGATCAGGTGCCAGCCGCCCGGCGAGTCGAACGGGTAGACCGCGGTGAATGCATCCGCGATCGCGAGCGAGCCGGCGGGTACGCGTGGGCGCGGCGTCGCGCG
>DASUFX010000032.1:0-2009 GCA_036274355.1 Kofleriaceae bacterium
AAAGTTCTACGTGTGGACGCCGGCGCAGCTGCGCGAGGTGCTCGGCTCGGTCAACACGCTCGTGTTCGCGCAGGCCTATGGTGTGACCGACCAGGGCAACTTCGAACATCAAACGACCGTGCTGTCGCGGATCACGCCGCGCACCTCGCCGCACGAAGAAGAGCAACTGGCGGAGCTGCGCGCGAAGCTGTTCGCGGCGCGTGGGCAGCGCGTGCGTCCTGGCACCGACGACAAGCTGCTTGCCGCGTGGAACGGTCTCGCGATCAGTGGGCTCGTCGCCGCGTGGCGCGCGACCCAGCACGCACCGGCGCTGACACTCGCGCTGCGGGTCGCATCGTTCTTGCGCGAGAAGATGATCAAGAACGGACGTGTCGCACGCGTGTTCCATCAGGGCCACACGAAGGATCTCGACGGTACGCTGGACGACTACGCGTTCGTCGCGCAGGGGTTCCTCGAGCTCGCTGAAGCGACGGGCGATCGGCTGTGGTGGGACCTCGCCACGGCACTGCTGAAGACCGTGCGCGCCGACTTCGTGGAAGAGCGCGACGGCGTCGTCATCTTCTACATGTCGCCGGCCGGTGATGCGCTGCTCGTGCACCGTCCCGAGTCGAACCACGACGGCGCGATTCCATCAGGTGCTGCGATCGCGACGCAGGCATTGCTGCGGATCGGCCTTGTCGCAGGCGATGCCGATGCGCTCGCGCTTGCCGAGAAGTACCTCGCGCAGCGACTCACCGCGGTGACCGGCGCCAACGCGTGGGCGACATCGGCGTTGCTCGGCGCGCTCGATCTGTACCTGCACGCGAAGGAGCTGGTCGTCACCGATGGCGAGGGCCGTGCAGAGCTGCTCGCGGCCGCGCGCCGGAGTTACAGCCCGACGCTGTGCATCGCCGGCCCGTGGGCGCAGGCGACGATCCTCGATGGCAAGACCGCCGATGGTGCGCGCGCTCGTGCGTTCGTGTGCAGCGGCCCGACGTGTGCACCGCCGGTGACCGAGCCGACCGAATTGGTCAAGCTCGTCAGTTCCACTGGCTGATGCGGGCCGTCGTGCCGGGATACGGCTTCGCGGTCGTGCTCGAAGTCGCGTCGCAGGTGCCGAGCGCTTCGAATGGATTCTTGATCGCGTCGCGATAGCCGTTGATCGCATCCGATTCGCCGACGAAGGCCTGGTAGCTAGACTGCACGTCGGTCGTGCGCACGGTCGGATCGCCGGGTGCAGTTGCCGGCAGCGTCGGGAATGTCACGCTCTGTGCGAGCGGGCCGAATACGCGCCACACGTAGATGGTCTGGCCGCGCGTGTACTGGAGGTTCGCTTCGAAGATGTCGAACGCGCCGCTGCCGGTCACCGTGATGTCGAGCGATGTTGTCGCCGGCACGTACAGCGCTTTGACCCACGGCAAGAGGTTCGCGCCGATGTCGAGCGCATAGGTGGCGAGCGTGCCGTCGACCGCTTGTGTGATGCGCTGGCTTGCCGTACCGCTCGGCGTGGCGAGGCAGCCGGGCGTCGCACTCATCGGGCAGAGCAGGGAGGTCGACAGCGATGCGCTCGGCGTCTGCGACACGTTCAGCATGACATTCGTCGTGGCACTCGTCGCGCTCATCACCTCGGCGACGGGCAGACCGCGCACGTACGGCGAGAACCGCGCGACCGTGATGTCGCTGACCTGCGGCGTCGGATTCGTGTAGGTGGCTGCGAGCTGCACCGGCGCATGCCAGGTGTCGGCAATTGTCGTCGAGCCGCCCGACGTGATGGCGACGTTCGGCTGCTGCGTCCATGCGAGCGCGACACCCGCGCTCGACCGCGCGATGACTTCGATGTTCATCGGCGTCGCCGTGCAGCCGATCGGCAGCGCGATCTGCGCTGCTGTCAAGAGCCCGACATTGACGGTGCCGCAGCGCGTGTGCACCTCGTAATGGTCGGTGCCGGTGTTCGCCGCGTAATTGACCGTGAACGGCACCGCTTTCATCGCCGTCGCGCCGACCGCACTCGTACCCGAATTGGCGAGATT
>DASUFX010000033.1:0-8691 GCA_036274355.1 Kofleriaceae bacterium
GCGCTCGGTAGGGGCCCTTGACGCCCGCTGGCGTCGAGATCGTCGTCGGCGAAGTGACCGCCGAGCAGTCGGGGCGGACGATCATCGAGCGGATGGTGCTCGTCGTCATGAACCCGTTCCACGTCACGACGAAGTCGCCGCTCGCGAGCGCGACCGCGGTCACGACGTCCGAAATCTCTGATGCGATCGTTTGCTGCCCGGGCGCCGGCTCGCTGCCCTCTGCGTCGAGCGGATGGCACGCGACGCCTTGCGTGTCGGGCGTGCTCAGGTCGGTGAAGTCCCAGACGACGAGCGTATCTGTCGCGCCAGCCGCCACAGCGGGGTTTGCATCGGGCCGCGTCGGCACGCTGGACATGGTGAGCTGTGCGGTGCTCCCCGAGCTGCCCGATGCGAGCGGAAACCCAGACGCGTCGAAGCGCCGGGCGTAGATTCCACAGCTCGTGCACTCGTCACGGAATGCGACGGTCCACGCGCCTGCGCTCGTCGCGGCAAGCTGAACACCCGCGGCGTCGAAGTCGTTCGTCAACAGCTGGTCGCCGGTGTAGGAGCTGTTGAGCAGGAAGTCGGCGCCTTGCATCATCACGCTCGCGCGCCCCGCGTTGGCATCTGTCGTCGCCTCGCCGCGGCCGACGAGGTGTCCCGCGTCGTCGAGAGCGTCGACGCCAATGTCCACGCGACCGATCAAGCCGTCCGCGGTGACCGTGTGGAACAACGGAAACTCCGAGGCCACCACGGTATCGGTGGTCGTCGTTCCTGCGCTGGAGATCGAGATCAGTAGCGAGCTGACGTCGCCCACGGTCGCGCGCCGATCGATCGTGAGCGTGATCTGGTGCTCCGTGCCGCCGCCGGGCGTGCTCTCCACGCGCATGCACGCGGTCATCGCGTACAGCAGGAGACACCAGCGCATGCCGGCATCCTACAACTCGATTCACAGATCTGGGACGAGGATCCGTGCGCGTACGGCCGTGCCGGAGGTGTCAGGGTCGGTCGCGCTCGCGTCGGTCCACGCGACGATGAACGAGTCGTCAAGCGTGGTTACGGACGGATTCGTCTGATCGCCCGCGCTGTTCGTCGGCACCACGAAGACATCGCCGCAGCCCGACGGTCTCGAAGTCGTTCGTCAGGAATTGGTTGCCGGCGTAGACGCTATTGAGCGTGAAGTCCACGCCCTGCAGCATCACGGCGGCGCCCTCGACGCCGAGCTCGGCCGTCGTGGTGCCGCGGCCGACTAAAAACCTGCCCGCATCGAACGCTTCGACCTTGATGTCGAGGGAGCCGGTCATGCCGGGCGCGTTCGCGTCGTAGTTCAGCGGGAACGACTGGTCGGTCACCTGGACGGTCTCGCTGGTCGTCGAGCCGCCATTCGTGATCGTGACCACGAGCGACGCGACGTCGTGCACCGGGATCCGCTTCGAGACCATCAGGGTGATCGTCGACCCGCCGGTGTCACCGCCGGGCGTGGTCGTGACGCGCGAGCAGCCCGCAAGCGCGCACAGCACGACGACCCACCGCATGGGCTCATCGTACAGCACGCGCAGCGCCGGACGGGCCGCTTCAGATGCGCGCGTTGCCTACGTCACGTACGACGAGCGGCCGCAGCTCGCTGGGCTTGGTGCCGTTGCTTGCCTGCTTGGGCTCGGTGGGCTGTGGCGCGACGACGGGTGTGTTCGTGACGCGACGAATGCCTTCGCGCACGCCGATCCGCGGCTTCCAATCGAGCAGCACGCGGGCGCGTTCGCTCTCGTAGTGAAGGCGCGCGAGCGCCGATTTCAGGCGATACACCGCGACCGGGCTCTGCTTGCCGAGTAAGCCGAGCGGAAGCTCGGACAGCTTGCCGAGCGCGAACACGATCGGACGCGGTACGCGCAGGATCGGCTTGTCGCCGCCGGCGAGCTCGAGCACGTCCTGTTGCGTGAGGTGCTCGGGGTCGATGATCTGGATGACGTCGCCCTTGGTCAGGCGCTTGTCGACCGCGTTGATGATCGCGTCGACGACATCATCGATGTAGACGAGGGGCAGCTCGAGCCTGCCGTCGCCGAGCACGAGCCAGCGACCACCCGCGTTGCGCGCGACTGCGCCGTTGATCAGCGGAATGCCACCGCCGAAGATCTGGCCCGGGCGCAGGATCACGCAGGGCAGTCCGTTCGCGGCCGCGTCCGTCACCAGCCGTTCGGCTTCGAGCTTCGCGCGCGTGTACGCACCACGCTCGTCAGGACGCGGCTCGAGGTTCGCTGTCTCGGAGACCGGCGCTGCGCCGACCGACCCGGCCCAGTCGACGACCGACATCGACGAGATATGAACGAGCTGTTTGACCCCGTGCTTCTTGCACGCATCGATCACGTTCTGCGTGCCGGCGACGGTGCCGCCCTTGTGCTCGGGCCAACCACCCTTCATCGCAGCGCCGCAGTGGATCACGGTCTCGATGCCACGCACCGCGCGGTCGACCGCGGCCGGATCGCCGAGATTGCCGAACATGTACTCGACACCATCCTGCGGCTTGTCCGGCGTACGGCGAACGAACACTCGCACGCGATGACCAGTGTCGCGCAGCCGCTTGACGACCGCGCGGCCGACCGACCCCGATGCGCCGGTAACAAGGAACGGCACTGTCTCGGAGACCGGGAACTTCGCGAGCCGGTTCTTGTGATCGTCGTCGGCTTCGCGCGCGACCTTCTCGACCCAGCGCACGACCGTCGCAGCGTCTGTGATCGAGACCGGCGGTGGCTCACCGTTCTCGAGGCGCTGATAGAAGTCGCGCACGAGGTCGCGCAGGCCCTGATAGGGCTGGACCTGCTTCGTCACGAACTTGTAGACGCCGACTGGGACGTCGACGAGCGGCTGCAGCGAATCGGTGAACGCGTTGATCAGCCGTTCGGCTGCTTTCGGCAGCGGCGTCGAGCCGCGCTTCGCGTGGAACATCGCGAACAGGTCGACGCGCAGCACGCCCTTCGTGCCGTGAATGATCAGCTGCGATTGCATCGGCTTCACGTTGTACGTGAGCTGGAATTGACCGAGGCCACGCTTGCAGCGCACGAGCGCGCGCCACTCGTCGAATGCGAGATTCGGATCGCCGCCGAGCGAGCGCCACTCCGCATCGACATCCTCGATGGGGCCGAGCAGCTGCTGGATCAAGTACAAGCAGTGCACGCCGATGTCGCGGAACGGATAGCCGGCATCGCGATACCACGGTGGCAGCGGGCCGCCTTCGTACGGCGGATATTCCGAGCCACGCAGGATGTCGACCGACACGACCTCGCCCAGCGCGCCGGATCGCACCATGTCGAGCGCGCGCTTGATCTGTGGATCGTAGAGCAGCGAATGGTTGACGCTCGCGACCAGCCCCTTCGCGTTTGCGACTCTGCCGATCGCGACTGCGTCGCCTTCGTCCTCCGCGAGCGGTTTCTCGACGAGCGCATGGCAGCCGCGATTGAGCGCGGCGAGCGCGACCGTTGCGTGGGCGGCTGGCGGCGTGAGCACGTGGATCACATTTGCGCCGGCGTCGATCAACTGATCGAGCGAGTCGAATGCAGTCGTGCCCCACTTCTCGGCGTTTTCGTGCGCGCGTTTGCGATCGAGATCGGTGATACCGATGAGCTCGACATCGGGCAGCGCCTTCACGGCGGCGACGTGGAACTCGCAGATGTTGCCTGCGCCGACCATGCCGGCGCGAAACCGTTTGCTCATCGTAGTTGTTTCCTCTCGCTGATCTCGTCCACGGTGCGTGCCACCTGCGCGACGCGTGCCGCCCACGTCTCGTTCTTCATCGCGTGCGATCGCTCACCGCGATGGGCCGGTGAGCTCTCGGAAAGCGCGCGATCGACGGCCGAGACGAAGTCCTCCTTCGTCGCCGCAACATGCGCGAGGTGCGATAGGCGCGTGACCTCGGGCACCGGCGTCGAGACAACGGGCAAGCCCGCCGACAAGTACTCGCGCAACTTGAGCGGATTGACGAAAGTCATACGCTCGTCGATTCGGTAGGGAATCATGCCGACATCGAAGGCTTTGCAATAAGCGGGCAACTCGCGATGCGGTTTCTGTCCGAGCAGATGCACGTTCGCAAGACCCTGGATTGGTGTCATGTCTGCGAACTGCTGACCGATGAGCACCACCGACCAGTCGGGACGATTCCGCGCGACGTGCGCGATCAGCTCGAAGTCGACCCAGTCGCGCAACGTGCCATAGAAGCCGATGATGGGGCGGGGCAGGGCCGCGAGCTCCGCCGGCACCGCGAGCGCCTCGTCCAACGCCTGCGCGAACAGGGCGTGATCGACGCCGTGCGGCGAGACATACGTGCAAGGGTTGAGCGCGCGCTTCGCCTCGGCCAGCGGGCCATTGATCGCGAACACCGCATCGACCTTCTCGAGCAGCGCCTTCTCGGCCGCGATGGTCTGCGCGCGATCGAGATAGCTGAACAGCGACCATTCGTCGACGCAGTAATAGATGGAGCAGTCCTCGCCGAGCGTACCGACGTAGTCCGCCGTGTTCGGCAGAAACGTCCACAGCTGAAACCGCGCGATCCCCATGCGCAGCCGCAGCGTCGCGATCTGCGCGCGCAGGATCTGGCGGTTGATCGCGCGTGCCGTCGGTGAGCCTGGCAGCGGCACCGCAAGCGGCGTCACGACCCACAAATCGTTCTCGACGTTCACCGGCCCGCGCGCGAACTCGCGAACCTTGCGCGCGATCTTACCGAGGTCGCGCGTGCTAGACAGGTTGGGCGTGCGCGTTGCTATGGAGTTGAGCCACAGCACGCGGCGCGTCTTCGCAAGCTCACGCAGTACGTGATGGTTCGAAGTCGGGTCCTCGTGCCAGTCCTTCGCGAATGCGATGATCGGAGTGCTCACGTCGACGGAAAACGGTAACGGCGCATGACTAGGTCGGCAACACCAGCTACCCCAGCTCACTGTGCCGTCACGTGCGCGATTGCCACGTGTGCGCTCGCGCTCGCGTGCAAAAAGCAAACTCCCGCGGATCGGGGCCCGGATCTGCAAGTCGTGAGTGAGGCACTCCGCCTGCGTGACGGCGATCCACTCCCCAAGACCTCACCGTTCTACGATGGCGAGCGCATCCGGCTCGTGGCCGCGCGTGGCGAGACGATTGCGTTCCAGGTCGTCACTCGCACGTTCGCGGACTCGTCGCTCATCATCAAAGCAAACGGCGTCTCGGTACGACGCTGGGCGACGTTGGCGCTGCAAGCGAAGCGCGCTTCGACGTCCATGTACGGGGCAACGCTAGGCACTGGTTGGTATCGCGACCGCCTCGAGCCGACGGACTCCCTCGACGATGAAGCGATTCGCCTGCTCGAGACGAAGGGCACGCTGTTCGAGCTCGTCGTCGCCCGCGATGCGGACGTCGGCATGTTCACCGGTAACGTGATCGTCGATCAGAAGTGGATTCCGCTCGACTTGACGATCGTCGACGTCACGTTGCCGCCGATACCGCCGCGTGTGTGGGCTTATTACGATCCGCGCGAGCTCGAATGGGCCAAGCTCGGTACCGGCTCGATCGAAGCACCCAGCGAGCAAGAGAAGCGATGTATCGCGATGTTCCGCGACTACGGTGTCGTGCTCTCGGTCGATATGACGCCCGCCGCGTATCCCGCGCGCAAAGAGCTACTCGGCGACTTTCCGTACGTGCCCGTTCGCCTGCCGAAAAACGTTTCAGCCGTCGCTGCCGACGTCCGCGCGTGGATCGACGCGACGAAAGGCACCGGCAAGCTGCCGTTCGCGATTCCGATCGACGAGCCGCGCACGCCCGACGCGCGGGCCAAGGTCAAGGAGCTCGCGACCGTGGTTCGTGCAGCCGGCGGCGGTCCGTCGACGTTTCTCTACGCGGTCACCGCCGAGCCGCACCCCGACTTCGCCGACCTCGTCGATCTCTACATCACGCTCAAGCCAAGACGCACCGACACGTTACCGCGCTGGACGTACAACGGCGCGCCGCCGCGCGCGGGCTCGATGGTGCTCGACACGGTGTCGCCAGGCACTCGTACGTGGGGCTGGATCGGGTACCGCTACAACATCCCGGTCTGGTACGTCTGGGATGCGCTCTACTGGAACGACCGTCACAACCGTAAGGGCGCGCCGCTCCCCGGTCGCGAGTTCGGCGTCTACGACGCGATCAGTTTCGACGATGGCGAAGATCGCGGGAACCTCGACGGCGTGCTCGCGCTTCCCGGCGACACGACGATGCCATGCCGCCCGACGCTGCGCCTCGCTGCGATCCATCGTGGCATGCAAGACCGTCAGCTCATCGAGCTCGCGGCGCAGTGCAAACCCGACGAGACAGACAAGCTCGTCGCGCAAATGGTCCCGCGCGCGCTCGGCGACATTCCGGGACGAACGGTGGCGGGCGATGGCTCACCGTCGTGGCCGACCGACGACGCGGCCTGGGAATCCGCGCGCCAGAAGCTCCTCGAAATCGCAGGACGCTGCGTTACTCCACGATAACGGTACCGACCACGCGATTGCCGCCGATCTGATCCATCGCGCGGCGCACATCACGCGTATTCGACTGGCGCGCGCGCAACGCGAACACGACCGCGTCGGCCGAGTCTGCCATCAGGTTCACGT
This sequence comes from Kofleriaceae bacterium, assembly GCA_036274355.1. Lineage (GTDB taxonomy): Bacteria > Myxococcota_A > Polyangia > Haliangiales > Haliangiaceae > JABFXX01. The sequence goes on from DASUFX010000033.1 coordinate 6,570, forward strand.
CCGCCGAGCCAAGTACCGGCGGTGCGTCGATCACGATGTGGTCGTAGCCGCCGAGCCGTAGGCGCTCCATCGCGATCGCGAACGCGGGCGCGTCGAGCAGCTGCGTCTTCTCGATGCGCGGATTGATCGCGGCGACGTGCAACCACAGCTGCGGGATCTCGACGAGGCTCCACGGCAGCATCGGCTGATGACGGTGCGCGGCGAGCTGCTCTGCGAAGCACCACGGCGGCACGAGCTTGCACACATTCGCGAGCTGCGGCCGGCGAACGTGCGTCTCGGCAAGCAGCACCTTGGAGCGTCCGCACTCGGCGAGCGCGAGCGCGAGGTTCAGCGCCGTCGTCGTCTTGCCTTCGCCCTTGAGCGGGCTCGAGACGATGATGACCTGGGGACGGCCCAGGCCGAGCAGGTGATGGCGCAGCACGCGGAACGCGGCCGAGCGCTCCGAATCTGGATCGATCACGAGTGCGAGGCGCGGGTCGTACGGCTCGTCGGGCGGGAGCGCATGCTGGGTCAGGCCGATTTCCGGCGGCGGGCCGACCGGCGCCGGCCTCATCGTCGCCAGTGCCTTCGTCGGGACCGCATTGCTGAACACGACCGCCTCGCCGGCACGGGCGTGCATTGGCATGAGCGCGGGGTCGATCCGCGACAGCGGGTTGTCGGCGCGCGTCACCAGCGGGTCGTCGACGATCGCCTGGATCGGCTGCGTCACCATCGGCAGCGGCGCGCCAAGGCGCTGTGGCGCGAGCACGGGCAGATTTTCGGAGGGGCGCTTCGTCATTTGCGGGCAGCCTTTCGCTTCGTGGGACGCGGCGCCTTCGTCGGGCCCGGCGGGATGACCGCCAGCACGGCGATGCCGAGCTCTTCGAGGTCGGTGCGGCGATAGACGCGATCGTCGATCACCGCCATGCCGAGTGCGAGGCCGCTGCCGAGCGCGACGAACAGCGCCATGCCTGCGAGCAGGATGAGTGTCTTGCCCGGACCGCTCGGCTTGACGGGCCGGAACGCCGGGTCGACGACGCTGAGCACGGCGCCGGTGTCGGCGAGCTTCTGGTTCGCATCCATTTGCGCGCGGAACACGCTGTCGGACAGCGCTTCGACGCGCTCGCGATCTTCGGTGACCGCGCGGCGCAGCTTTGCGTGCTCGGTCTCGAGCTGGACGACCCAGTTCGTCGTCACGTCGGCGACGCTCGGCGCGTTCTTGCCGCGCCTTTGCTCTTCGCCGATCTGCGAATCGAGACGCGACAGCTCTTCCTTCAGCTTGGTGCGGTCGGCTTCGGTGGCTGGCGCGATCGTCGTCTCGACGTCCGGCGGCACCGCGGCCTGCGCACGCTTGAGCTCGGCTTGCGCATCGGCGACGCGGCTCTTCGCGCGCATCACGTTCGGGTGTTGATCGGTGTACTTGTCGAGCGCTGAGTCGAGCTCGCGATTCGCGGAAGCGAGCCGGGAGCGCGCCTCGGTGACCGCGTTCTCGGCGGCGATCTTTTCGGGCGTCACCGGGGCAGGGACGCGAATCGGTGGCGCGTCGGGCGGCGCGTCGAGGCGCGCCTGGATGCGCTGGCGTTGACGCTCGAGCGCGTACAGCCGGGCGTTCTCGTTCTTGGCCGTCGACTTCTGGTTCTGCGCGCCACGAATCGCGGCGCCTTCTCCGATCATCGCGCCTTGGCCCGCGGGCGCATTCGATTCCTGCGCGAACTCGGGATGCTTGGCGAGGAACTCGGCGAGCGACGTCTCGGCCTTCGCGAGCTCGGCGGCGGCCTCGTCCTTTTGCTTGATCGCGAACGCGACCGTGACGCGCGCCTGGTCCCTGCGCAGGAACTCGTCCTTGTCCTGGAGCAGCGTCGTCAGCTTCTCGGTCACGTTCTTCGCGCGCTCTGGGTCGCCGTCGCTGTACGTGATGCGGAACGCGTTGGCGCCGCGCGATTCGAAGCGGATCTTCTCGCGCAGCTTGTCGATCGCGAGATCGGTGTCGGACTCGTCGGGGAACGGGTTCAGCTTCGGGTCCGCGATGACCTGCGCGAGCTGGCCGCGTGCGAGTAGCAGCTCGCGATAGCGATCGCCGATGCCGCGCTGTACTTGCTCCTCGCGGCCCTGCAGGAGGCTCGACCGGATGCGCTCCTGATAG
>DASUFX010000034.1:0-5179 GCA_036274355.1 Kofleriaceae bacterium
GCATGTCCTTTCTTGGTTCGAGGCTCAACATGCGCTCCGGCGGCTCGTTTCGGTAGTGGCGGAAACGACACTTATGGTACCGTTTCCGCCATGCGGGTCTTCGTGGCCATCGCTGATGACGTGTTCGACACCGGGTTCGCCTCGCTGCTGGACACGTTCGAGACGGCGAACGAGCTCGCGGGTGAATCGCGGTTCTCGGTCACGGTCGTGTCGCCGCGGTCGTCGGTGCGTACGCATCATGGGCTCGCGATTCGCCCGCCGCGCCGTCCCGCGCGCGGACCGGATCTCGTGATCGTACCGGCGCTCGCGTGCAAGCATCCTGCGACGATCGTCCGTGCGCTCGACCGCCCCGACGTGCAGGCGTTGATCGATCTCGTCGTGCGCTATGCCCGTCGGTGTCGCGTTGCTGCGGCGTGCACCGGCACGTTCGTACTCGGCCGCGCCGGGGTCCTCGACGGTCGACGCGCGACCACGACGTGGTGGCTCGGCCCGACGTTCCGCGACTTGTTTCCAGCCGTCGAGCTCGAAGAAGCCGAGATGCTGATCGCGGACAAGGGGGTGCTGACGGCTGGCGCTGCACTCGCGCACATCGATCTCGCGCTCGCGGTGATCCGTGAGCGCAGCCCCGAGCTCGCGAGCTTGGTCGCACGCTACTTGTTGATCGACCGGCGACCGTCGCAGGCACCGTTTGTCGCGCCGTCGCAAGTGGCGTGCGACGATGAGCTCGTCAAACGATTCGAACGCTGGGTCCGACAGCACCTGGGCGAGCCGTTCGAGCTTGCACGCGCCGCGCGGGCGGTTGGAGCGAGCGAACGCACGCTACAGCGACGGATCCGGACGGTGCTTGGCCGGCCACCGATCGCGTTCGTGCAGGATCTGAGGCTCGAGCGCGCTGCACACTTGCTGCGGGTGACGGATGACAGTGTCGATGCCATTGCGGGCGCCGTCGGATACGAAGATGGCTCGACGCTACGCACGCTGCTCCGCCGCAAAATGCGCGTCGGCGTGCGCGAGCTGCGCGCGCGTTAGGGCGATTGCGCAGCAGACCGCGCAGGGCTCTCGTCACGCCGGCGGCAGGCCGCACTGCTCCTTTGTGTCCTTGGGATGCTTCCTGAGGCAGAGCGAATAGTCGGTGTTGGTGTCCTCGCGTTGCCCTTCGAAGCCGATGCCCTTGTAGCCGATCTTCACCGAGCGCTTGGTGCTGCTGGGCGGAAGGTCCTGGTCTCGCGCGCCACCGCCGTCACCCGATGACCCCGGCAGGTCGAATGAAAAAGATCCGCCACACACGTGCGTGAGCTCGCTGGAGTCGATCGTCGAAAATGCATCCTTGTTCATGTTCATCACCTTTCGTTTCAGTTGCCCGGCGCTTCGTAGCTACTGCAGCGGCTGTGCCCGTCGGTCGAGGAGCCTGTTCGTGCAACTTGCGACGACGAAACACCAAATCTCGGCGCCGAAAGGAGACAGATGTTGTCGTCGCCGGCAGGCGTAACCTGTGTAGCGGGAAACGCTACGCCGCCTCGAGGACTCGACGAGGAGCGCATCACGGCGACCAGACGGCAACCCGACTTAACACCGTAGCGTTCGACGCTACACGCGAACGATCTTCGCACCTCGCGAACGCGGTCCTGCGCGCGCGTTGACGTTCCTGCGCGCGGCGCACAGCTTGCAGCGCGGCGGGCCAAACAACCTGCGAGGTGTAGTCATGACAGCCATGTCGCCGATCGCCTTATCGCTCGTCCTCACGAGCTGCGCGCTTACCGTCGACGATAGAGAGCTTGAGGAATCGCCCGATGCCAGCGCGACCGTCAGCGAGCCCGAGGCCGAACCGTGGGCGATCAAAACGCTCTCTCCGATCAGCGGCGCCAACCAGCTCCAGATCAACAACGCATTGGTCGGTGGTGGCGTCGTACGCCTGCTCGCGGGCACGTACGTGATCTCCGATACGATTCGCATGACGAGCAACAGCACGCTCCGCGGCGAGCCCGGCGCGATCATCAAGCTCGTCGGCGATGCGGACTGGCCGAAGTACAAGCCCCTGATTCAGGGTCAATCCGTTTCGAACGTGCGAATCACCGGCCTCACGATCGACGGCAACGGGTCCAACAATACGGACTCCAACGGCGTCAGCACGGTGTGCGGCAAGTACTTCTATACGCTGATGCACTTCACAAGCAGCAAGAATGTCGAAGTCGATCACTCGTCGCTCGGTAACAACTGGAATGATGTCCTCAAGCTCAATTCCTCGTCGAACATTCGCTTCCACCACAACAAGGTGCGTCGCGAAGGACACGACGTCGTGTACGCGATCAAATCAGCCAGCGTGCACGTCTATGACAACGACATCAAGATCGCGTGCAACAGCGGCGTACGCGCCGACGGCACGAAGCCGATGTCCATCTACCGCAACACGATCACGCGAGACGGCGGCGGTTACGCTGGGATCGAGATCCAGGGCACGTCAGAAGTGTGGGCCTGTAACAACAACATCTACGGTCTTGTCGGTCCGACGATATGGAACATCTCGGGCGCGCCGGTCCACACGAGCGGCTGCCCACAGTGACCAAGTCGCCGTGATCAGCGAAGACAGGCAACGCCTGTAGCGTCGAACATCACGGACGGCTCATCGTACAGCGATCTCGCGCGCGGCCTTGACCAGCGGGTCACCGTCCGGCGCCTTCATACGCAACGCGAGGAGCCGCTTCGCGAAACCGATCGCAACGTCGCGGTTGCCGAGCGCGGCTGCAGCCTCGGCGGACCAGCGCAGGCATGGTCCGATCGCACTTCCCCACGCCCAGGCGAAACGACGCGGCCGGATCACTTCGTCGCAGCTCTTCAGCACCTCGGCATGGTCGCCGAGCTTTCTGAAGACCCGCGCGCGGGCGAGCTGCTCGAGGATGACGAAGTTGCCGTCGGCAGCTGTGTCGACTGCTTGCTTCCAGTAGTCGGCCGCGCCGTTCAAGTTCTTCGTCGCTTCCGCGTGAAGTGCATTGGCGACAGCGACGACCTCTGGGAACTCGCTTTTGCGCGCGGCATCGACAAGCGTGCGCTCGTCGAGCGTGCCCGCCACCAGTGTGTGCGCGACAACCTGGTTGATGTTCTCAGTCGTCAGCTTCGGCAGTATCGGGCGCAGCCGATCCCGTCGAGCATCGGGCATCTCGATAGCGGCGAGCTCGAGCCAGCCCCGCTCGCGCTCGTCGCTCCCGGTCATCAGCTCGGCGGCGGCCGCTGCTTTGTGACTCCACGCGTCGGCTGCGTTCACGTCGCCAAAGGCGTTCGCCAACGCGAGCAATTGCGACGCGCGCTGCGGCACGTCCGCGGATGACCAATCTGCGGCGACGTCGGCCGCAAGCTCGAACTGACCATCGAGCAGATAGATCTCGACGAGCTCGCGACGCACCTCGAACGTCGCACCCTTGCTGTCGTGACGACGCAAGAGCGCGATCGCCGCCGCATACTCGCGCCGAGCTACATGCGCGCGTGCCTGCCAGAGCAGGCTCTCTTCGAGATCGGGTTCGAGCCGCGCGATCGCCCAGCGCATGCCGTCGTCGTCCGCGTGGCCAACGTAGTAGCTTAGCGCGTGCTTGAGGCCGAGCTTGAACCGCGGATGACGGAGCGCGAGCCGCCGGTATACGACCATCGCCTCCGCGGGAAAGCCACCGTGATAGAGCGCCTCGAACAGGCCGTAGTTGATTTCGCGATGATCGGGGAAGTGCGTCACTAGCTCACGGAAGTAATTGATCGCGGGCGTCAGGTGAGATTGGTCGTAGACGAGCTTGAGCCCCTCCATGAAGCCGCGTTGCGCGGATTCGAGGTTGCCAGCCAGCGCCCGCGTTACTGCCGCGTCGATGGGTCGCGAGAGCCACCAGTTGAGCAATGCGCGGTAATACTGCGCCTCGGCGAGGTCGGGCGCCTCGCGCTCGACCGTGTCCAGATAACCGTCTGCGGCTGTGAAGTCTTGACGCTCGATCGCGGAGATCGCGAGCTGGAGATTGCGATCGATCTCGAATTTGCGCGCGTCGCCAAGCGCCTGAGGCGCGCGGCCTACCGCGACGCGCGCGACGTCAGCCGCGATCGAGCGCGTGGCCGCCGGCACGCTGTCGACGCTCGTCATTCGTTCGAAGCGACCCAGCTCGCCGCCGTTGATCGTCGTGACCTTCACGACGACGCGAATACCTGCCTGCTCGGTGAAAATCTCACCATGGATCACGGTCTCGGCACCGAGCGATCGCGCGGCGCGTTCCCATGCTTCCGCAGGTGCCGACCCGCTGGGCAGATGATCGAGCAGCTCGTAGTAACCGAGCACGTGGAGCTCGGGAATCGACCGCAGCTGCGTGGCAAGGATATGCGGCAACCCAGAGGCAGCGAAGTCGAGCCGCGCTTCACCCGTGTGATCGATGAACGGCAGCACGGCGATGCTCGGCCGCTCGTGCGTTGCATCCGCCGGTGCAGCTGCCGTTCGGGCGGCCACCGGCATGTCGTGTCCGCGCGGTCGCGCCAACACGACTAGCGCACCGGCGGCGATGACAGCGGCACCTCCGGCCAGCCACCAACGTCGTCTCGCTGGACGTTTGGCAACGTCATCCGCGTGTTTCGCTGGACGTTTGGCAGCGTCATCCGTGGCGAGATGCCGCGTCGAGCCGAGCGCGTCGGCGAATTCGCGTGCGCTAGCGAATCGATCGTCGGGCTGCTCGGCAACCGCGCGTGTGATCGCGCTCGCGAGCGCGGCATCACCAGTGGCCGCAAGGACAGCCGCAGTAACCTGGTCGGGTGCTCGACTCGACGCGTGGAGTTGCTCGCCGGTCGCCGCCTCGAACAACGTCGCGCCGACCGCGTACAGGTCCGCGCGTACGTCGGCGACACGGCCGCGCAGCTGCTCGGGAGCCATGTATGCCGGCGTGCCAATACGCACGCCCGTCGAGGTCAGGTCGCGATCGCCGAACGAGGCGATGCCGAAGTCGACGAGCTTGATCGTGTTAGCTTCGTCGATCAGGATGTTCGCCGGTTTGACGTCGCGATGCACGATCTTCGCGGCGTGCGCCGCGGCGAGCGCATCGAGCAGAGACTGCCCGACGCGAACAATCTCTTGGATCGATAGCACGCGCTCGCGCTTGAGCTTTGCGCGTAGCGATTCGCCGCGGACCAGCTCCATTACGATGAAGTCGCGCTCGGTATCGACATC
>DASUFX010000035.1:0-8899 GCA_036274355.1 Kofleriaceae bacterium
CACGTGGACGTCTACGTGCACGACCTCTGAGTGCCGTCCGAACTGCGTCGCCGGCTGTCACGCCGACACTGCGCGCTCGATCGCTGGCACCAGTGTTTCCGAGCCAGAGAATTCGATTGTCGCGAGTCCGTTTCGTGCACCGACGTTTCGGCTGGCGCAACGCAAATGTGCCGCGCCCCCGATCGACGACGTGCACGTGCACGTGCACGTGGCACGTGTACGAACACGGAAAGATGTGGTCGCCGTGCTAGTCACCCGCGTCACGAACTCCGTCGCTGCGCGCAGACATGTCGGCGCGGCCCAGCTGCGCGTCCTCGACGGTCCGGATCGTGGCGTCGAGATCGATCTGCCGCAGGCCGGCGTCGTGATCGGCACCGACAAGGCGTGCGACGTCGTGCTCACCGACGCGTTCGTGTCGCGCCGGCACTGCTCGGTCGCACCGACGCCCGCGGGCTTCTCGATCACCGATCTCGGCTCGAGCAACGGCACCGTGATCGACGGCGTCTCGGTCACGAAGGTGGTCGCACCGCCCGGCGTCGCTCTGCGTATCGGCAAGACGCTCGTGCAGCTGATGCCGGCGGACGAGGTCGTCGATATTCCGCCGTCGAAGAATGATCACTTCGGCGCGCTGTACGGCGACTCGGTGCCGATGCGGCAGGTGTTCGCGATCCTCGAGCGCGCGAGCAAGTCGGCAGCGCCGGTCCTGTTCCTCGGCGAGAGCGGCACCGGCAAGGAGTTGATGGCGCGCGGCGTTCACGACGCATCTCCGCGGGCCAAGGGCCCGTTCGTCGTGTTCGATTGCGGCGCTTCGACCGAGACGCTGATCGAGAGTGACCTGTTCGGTCACACGAAGGGCGCGTTCACGGGTGCTGCGGCGGATCGCGTCGGTGCATTCGCGGCCGCGCACGGCGGCACGTTATTCCTCGACGAGATCGGAGACCTGCCGGTCGGCTTGCAGCCGAAGCTTCTTCGCATGCTCGAAGCCGGCGAGGTCGTGCCGCTCGGCGGTCGCAAGACCGAGAAGTACGATGTTCGCGTCGTTGCCGCGACTCACCGCGACGTGTTCGGCGAAGTCGCACGCGGCGGCTTCCGCGGCGATCTGTACTACCGGCTCGCCGTCGTCGAGGTCCACGTACCACCGCTGCGCCAGCGCACGGGCGACCTCAAGAGACTCATCGAGATGTTCCTCGCCAAGGCAGGCTCGCCGCAGCTCGCGTCGCAAGTCAGCGGCGCCGCGCTCGAGCGGCTGGAGCGCTATCATTGGCCGGGCAACGTGCGCGAGCTCCGCAACGTGATCACCCGCGCGGTCGCGCTCGCCGGTCCCGACGATGACTTCCAATCGCTGCCGTTCGTGCTCCGGCCTACCGTCGCCGCGCCTGAAGGAACGTCGGGCGTGTCGTTTCGCGCCGATCGACCGTTCCACGAGGCCAAAGACGAATTCGTCGCGAAGTTTGAACGCGAGTATCTGAGCGATCTGGTGACCAAGGCGGGCGGCAACCTGTCGCAAGCCGCACGCGTCGCTGGCCTCGAGCGCAAATTTCTGTACAAGTTGCTCGAGCGCGCTGGCCTTCGTTCCTCAGGGCAGCGCGACGAAGGTGACCAATGAGTCGAATCTATCGTCAGCTTCCAGCGAAGGGCACGCGCCTCGGCATTGCGTACTCCGGCGGCCTCGACACGCGCTGCGCAGTCGCCTGGCTCGCCGAGCAGGGCATGGACGTCTACGCGTACACCGCTGATCTCGCCCAGCCCGACGAAGCGAATCCGGCCGATATTCCGCCGACGGCGCTGGCGCACGGCGCGAAGAAGGCGCGGCTGCTCGATGTTCGCGACGGCCTCGTGCGCGAAGGTCTCACCGCGATCCAGTGCGGCGCATTTCACCTTGCCGTCGGCGGCAAGAAGTACTTCAACACCACGCCGCTCGGCCGCGCGGTGACGACGACCGCGATCGTGCGCGCGATGGTCGACGACGATGTCCACGTGTTCGGCGATGGCTCGACGCACAAGGGCAACGACATCCAGCGCTTCTATCGTTACGGCATCCTCGTCGATCCGTCGCTCAAGATTTACAAGCCGTGGCTCGACAACGCGTTCGTCAAAGCGTTCGGCGGCCGCACCGAGATGGCGCAGTACCTCGCGAAGATCGGCAAGCCGTACAAGACGGGCGTCGAGAAGGCGTACTCGACGGACGCGAACCTGCTCGGCGCTACACACGAGGCGAAAGACCTCGAGCGCCTCGACGCCGGCATGCGGATCGTCGAGCCGATCATGGGCGTCGCGCACTGGAAGTCCGACGTCGCGATCAAACCCGAAGAGATCACGATCGGCTTCGAACAAGGCTATCCGCGCACGATCAACGGCACGCGCTACGACGCAGCGCTCGAGCTGTTCATCGAGGCGAACCGCATCGGCGGCCGCCACGGCCTGGGCATGAGCGATCAGATCGAGAACCGCGTGATCGACGCCAAGAGCCGCGGCATCTACGAAGCGCCGGGCATGGCGCTGCTCCACATCGTCTACGAGCGCCTGCTCAGCGCGATCCACAACGAGAACACGCTCGACCTCTACGCGACGCTCGGTCGCCGGCTCGGCCGCTTGCTCTACGAGGGCAAGTGGTTCGACCCGGAGGCATGCATGCTGAAGGACGGCCTCACGCGCTGGGTGGCACCGAGCGTGACCGGCGAGGTGACGCTCGAGCTGCGCCGCGGCGACGACTACACGATCGTCGCGACCCGCGCCGAGTACATGTCGTACGGCCCCGACAAGCTGTCGATGGAGAAGGTCGCCGAGCCCGCCTTCACGCCCGAGGATCGAATTGGTGCGCTAGAGCTGCAGAACCTGTCGGTAGGCGACAACCGCGCACTTCTGCTCCATCACCTGTCGAGCCTGCGCCAACTTGCGCCGGGTGGTGGCGATCCGCTAGGTCGTTTGCTTGGCGAGTCTGACGGCGACGAATAGCGTTATCCTGATCACGTGCTCCGGACGGTGACGGTGGCGGTTGCGGTTGCGGTCGCGCTGGCGGGTTGCGGCTTCTCGCATGGCACGTTGCTCGACGATGCAGCGCCGGGCGGCGATGCCATCGATGCGCCGATCGACACGATCGACAGCACGACGCAGAACGCGACCTGCTTCGACAAGTGGTTCGCCGGCACGATCCGCTTCGCCACACCGGCCCCGATCAGCGCGATCAATTCGCCCGTCTACGATCGCGATCCGTTCCTGCCGGCGGACGAGCTCGCCGTCTTTCTCAGCTCCCAGCGCGGCGGAGGCGAGGACGACATCTACGTCGCGACTCGCGCCACGGTCGGCGACTCGTTCTCGACGCCGATGCCGGCCTACGAGTTCAACAGCAACGACATCGAGGGCAGATTCTCGATCGCGGCGAATAACAAGATCGCCGTCGTTGCGAGCAATCGACCCGGCGGGGCGGGCGGCATGGACGTGTGGGAGTCGATCCGGCTCAACACCACCGACCAGTGGCCGGCGATGAATCGCACGAACGTGATGATGGTCGACACGACCGGCAACGATCACGATCCGACGCTGTCCGCGGACGGGCAGCATCTATACGTCGCGCCCGACACGAGCGGTACGCAGCACATCGTGGTCGCGACGCGTGGCACGAATGGCAAGTTCGGCACGCCGGCCCCGATTATTCAGCTCGCGACTACCGGCGGCGAGGCCGACCCGTGGCCGACCGCTGACGAGCGCATCATCGTCTACTCGTCCACGGCCCCGACGACCGGCGCAGGCGGCGGCGATATTTGGTACGCGACTCGCGCGTCGGCGACCGACACGTTCGGCACGCCGCACATCGTGCCGGATATCAACACGACGGGAGCGGAGGGCGACCCACAGCTGTCGAGTGACGGCTGCCGGATCTACTTCTCGCACCTGGTCTCGGGCACGAACTGGGACATCTACATCGCCAGCGCGCTGCCGTAGGACTGCGCACGCGTAGCGTCGAACGAGCCCGGCGTCAGCGGCTACGCCGCTCCCAGATGGAACGCGAAGATGCCAAGCCGGCCAAGAACGCCAAGTGAAAGGCTTCGGGATCGCGTTCTGCTCGCACGACCGCGCCTGCAGACCGCGTCGAAGAACCGCCTTCTGGTGGCGTTCTTGGCGGGCTGCGCTTGGCGGTCTTGGCGTTAGATCTGAAACACGTCGTGCGGCGCCGCAGGCGCCATTCGGCTCCGACGGCGACGGTCGTGCGTCTCGCACTCGAGCCTAGTCCAGCGGGTCGGCGACTTCGTCGAGCTGTTCGGGCGTCGCCGGTGCGCGCGCGACATCGAGTACATGCTGCACGAGCACCGGCAGGTAATCGACGAGCGAGGGACAGCGAATCGTCGTGCCCGCGAGCGCGTGGGCCGTGTTCGTCTGATCGTAGTGCACCATGTGATCGATCATGTCGAGGAACGTGAGCGGACCGCGGCCGAGGCGCGCGAGACCTGGGGTCTTCAGCACGGCGCGCGCGAGCGGACGCGGGATGCTGCCGCGTGGCTTCTCGGTCTTCGCGTGAGCGGCGACACCCTCGAACACGTCGCGCGCCGACAGCGGCTGCGGATCGACGAGGTGGAACGTCTTGCCGGCCGCGCCGCGGCTATGCGCGACCTGCCACGCCGCCTCGATCACGTAATCGATCGGCACGAGGTGAAGAGGGGAATCGCCGCGGCCGAGGATCGGAAGCCGCAGTCCCGACGCGTTCGTCGCGATGAGCACCATCAAGTAGTACGGGCCGTCGAGTCGATCGATCTCGCCGGTCGTGCTGTCGCCGACGATGATCGATGGGCGCAGCACGGTGACCGGCAGCTGGCGCATCGCGTTGCGGACGAGTCGCTCGGCCTCGAATTTCGTGCGCTCGTAGCCGTTGTGGAACTTCTGACCGGCTTCGAGATCCTCCTCGTAGACGGTGCCGCCGCGGCCGCCGGAGACCGTCGTCGTCGACCAGTGCACGAGCCGCTCGAGTCGGCCGGCGTCGCGCGCGAGATCGAGCACGGTGCGCGTGCCGCCGACGTTGACTCGCCGCATCGTGACCTCGTCGACGCCCATGAAGTAGATGCCGGCGAGGTGATGGATCCAGGTCAGCTCTTTCGAGAGCGCGCGGTACTCGACGCTCGACAGCCCGAGGTCCATGTCGCAGACATCGCCGACGAGCACCTCCGCGCGATCGCCCGCCTTGAGCGTCTCGAGCAAGTGGTCGGCTTCGGGGGCGAACTTGTCGCGCGCGAGCACGTAGAGCTTGGTGTCGGGCTCCTTCTCGAGGAGCTTCGCGATCATTCGCCGTGCGGTGAACGCGGGGAATCCGGTGACGAGCGCGACCTCGCGCGGCCGCGCCTGCACGGCATGCCCGTTGCCAGACGTCGTGGCGCCCGGCGCCTTGATCGGGCCGTACTTGGCTTCGATCTCGGCGACGACGCGATCGACTTCGGCCGTGAGGTCGTCGAGATCGCCGTGGTTCTCGATCACCCACGTCGCGACCTTCACCTTCTCGGCGAGCGGTAGCTGCGCGGCGATCCGTGCGAGCGCGTCCTCGGCCGATAGCGAGTCGCGCGCCATGAGGCGCTGCTGCTGCACCGCCGGAGGCGCCGACACGACGACCACACCGGAGAGGCCGGTGTGGACGCGGTTTTCGATCAACAGGGCCGCCTCGTAAAACACGACGTTCGCGCCCGCGTCGGACCACGCTGCGATCGCCGCCGCGCTCGCCGCCGCGATGCGCGGATGGGTGATGCGGTTGAGATCGCGGCGCGCCTGCTCGTCGGAGAACGCGATGGCGCCGAGGCGCTTGCGGTCGAGCGTGCCATCGGTGGCAAGAATCGCAGCGCCAAACCGCGCGACCAGCTCGGCGAGGGCAGGTTGCCCAGGCGCGACGACGTCGCGGGCCAGCTTGTCGGCGTCGATGACGGCCGCCCCCTTCGCGAGCAACAGTTTGGCGACTGCGCTCTTTCCCGACGCGATTCCGCCGGTCAGCCCGATCACATGCGCCGTCACGGCGTTGAGTTACCACGGGTCTGGTAGGTTTGGCTCGTGCTCGAGAAGTTGCTGCTGGCGGTGACCGCAATCGGCGCGCTCGTCGGCGTCGCGTGGGCGTCGCCGCGCGATTGGGTCGGCAGCGCGAAATGCGGTTCGTGCCACCCCAAGCAGCTGGCGGCTTGGCAGGCGACCCCACACGCAACTACGCGCCAGCGCTTCCCTGGTAAGCCGGAAGCCCGCTGCCTCGGCTGCCACGGCACCGGTGAGGCGCCCGCAGGCCCGAGCGCCGTCGAAGTCGGCTGCGAGGCTTGCCACGGCGCCGGCGCGGCCTACGCTGCCGACGATCTCATGCGCAACCGAACCGCTGCCTTGGCCCTCGGCCTCGCCGATCTGTCGACGCCGAAGCTGCGCGCCACGCTGTGCATGACCTGTCACGCGCGGATGACGAAGTCGCGCGCATTCGACGCGACCGCGCCGGTCCACCCGGTGAAGCCATGAAAGTCAACGCGCGCTTCGTGACGTCGGCTGCCGAGTCGAAGCAGTTTCCTCCCGAGAAGCTGCCCGAGATCGCCGTGGTCGGCCGCAGCAACGTCGGCAAGTCGAGCCTTATCAACTCGCTGACCGGCAAGGACGGTCTCGCGCGCACGTCGCGGACGCCGGGACGCACGCGGCTCATCAACTGGTTCGAGATCGACGGCAAGTTCCAGCTCGTCGACCTGCCGGGCTATGGCTACGCCGAGGTCAGCCGCGACATGCGCGAAAGCTGGCGCCCGCTGATCGAAGCGTACCTCGCCGAGCGCAAGACGCTCGCCGGTGTGCTGCTACTCATCGACGTGCGGCGCGGCGTGCAGGAGGAGGAGCTCGACTTCGTGCCGTGGCTCGAAGCGCGCGAGACGTCGATCGTCGTCGCATTGACGAAGGCCGACAAGCTCGCGAAGAACAAGCGCATGCTCGAGGTGGCGAAGGCGAAGAAGGCACTCGGCCTCAAGCGCGATCCGATCGCGGTGTCGGCGCAGACGGGCGACGGCATCGATCCGCTGTGGCGTGCAGTACTCGGACTGCTCAAGTGAGTATCGTTGTCGCGCCGGCTACCGAAGCCGATCTCGACGCGATCGACGAGATCGAGCAGCACTCGTTCAAGTCGCCATGGCCGCGCGACACGTTCAAGGCGGAGCTGCTCCGCGAGTGGGCGCGTCTCGACGTCGGCCGCATCGACGGCAAGCTCGTCGTGTTCTGTAACTACTGGCTCGTCACGACCGAGGTGCACATCCTCGCGATCGCGACGCATCCCGACTACCGCGGCCGCGGGCTCGCTCGTCAGCTGCTCGACCACATCCTCGGCGTCGCTCGCCAGACCGGTTGCTCGCTCGCCACGCTCGAGGTCCGCCGCTCGAACGTACCGGCAATCGCGCTCTACGAACGCGCGGGCTTCAAGACCGTGCACGTCCGCGCGCGCTACTACCAGGATGACAACGAGGACGCGCTCGTGATGCTCAAGGCGATCACGGAGCCGGGCTAGCTAGAGCGAGCCGCCGACCGGCACGCTGTTCGGTGGCTCGCGCGTCGCGAAGTACACGCCGCCACCGACGAGACCGAGCACGACGACGCCGCCCGCGTACACGTACCACTTCTGGTACCAGTGCGTGCCGCCGCCACCGCGAAGCGACAGCTCGGCTTCGACCTTGAGCTCGCTGTCGGGAGGGAGCTGCACGGTCGTCGTGAACGGCACGAAGCCCGGCTTCTCGATCCGGATCGGATATTTCGCCGGTGCGCGCAGCTTGAGCGGCTCGATCGGCGTCAGGCCGCGCTTCTCGCCGCCGACGGTGACCGCCGCGCCCGCTTCGTTCGACGTGATCGCGATGATGCCGAACCGCAAGAAGTCCGACGGCGGCAACAGCTTGGTGAGGTAGTAGCCGAGCTGGTCGCTGTTCGGCTCGCTGTTCGCTGCGAGCGAGTCCGCGATGCGGGCGTTCACCGCGTGCGTGCGGACGTCGATGCGCTGCATCGTGAGGATCACGTCGCCCAGCTCGCTGATGCCGACGAGCACGACCTCCGCAGCGCCGACCTTCGCGCCAATCTTCGCGACGCAATCCGCTTCGCCGGCGCACTTCACGATCGCCTGATCGAGCTGCTCGCCGTACAGCGCCTTGGTCTGGTCGGGGCCGAGCACCTGGATCGAGGTCTGCTTCGCCATCTCGGCGACGAGGTCGACCGCGATCTTCGGTAGCGCCGACGAGCCGGCGCGATATTCGATGACGACGACCTTGCGCCGCGGATTGACATCGGCGCGCGCCGATGGAGCGAGTGCGCACAGGATCGCCAGGGCGAGCGCCGCTCTCATCGCACTCCAAACAGCGCGCCGACGGAGACCGGCTGGTAATCGCCTTGCGTCGACTGTTCTGCCTCGGGCGGGTCGTCGCAGGCCCAGTTCGGGAACAGCGCGCCTGGCCGCACGTTCGTGATCATGCAGTGCGTGCGTACGCGCTGTGCGATCGAGCTCGACGCCATGTCGACGAGCAGCCAGTCGGAGGTGCTCGTCTTCAGGCACGGCAGGATCACGCCGAACGTCGCGTCGGTCGCGCTCTCGATGTAATAGCTGTTCTTCGTCACGACCGAGACGTATTGCCCGCCGGGCAGGGCGACGAGGTCGAGGGGCACGGTGCCGAATGGATGTAGCACCTGCGCGTGCGAGCGCGCGCCGTCGTTGGTGTCGACCATCGTCTCGCGACGCTCCGGCAGCTCGAGCGTGATCGCGTTGCCGCCCGCGATCGGCAGCGACTGCACGAGCAGCCGCGCGCCGTCGGCGATATACGAGACGCGGTTCGTGCTCGTCTCCGGGCACGCGGTCGAGCTCGTCGAGCTGCACATACCGGTGGCGCACATCGGCACCGACGGCCGGGTGCCAGCCGCGTAGACGCGATCGCCGAGT
>DASUFX010000036.1:0-7617 GCA_036274355.1 Kofleriaceae bacterium
GGCCGGGTGGTGAGCCGTTCTACGCGATGCCGCTCGTGTCGGGACGTTCGCTCGACAAGGTCGTTGCGGAGAAGAAGACGCTGAACGACCGGCTCGGCCTCTTGCCCAACGTGATCGCGGTCGCGGACGCACTCGCGTACGCGCACAACTCGAACGTCATCCATCGCGACCTCAAGCCGGCGAACGTGCTCGTCGGTGAGTTTGGCGAGACGGTCGTGATCGACTGGGGCCTTGCGAAGGATCTCGGCGTCTACACCGATCCGAAGGAGTCGCTGCAGATGCGGCTGCGCGCGACCGCCGAGGAAACGATGTCGGGGAGCGTCGTCGGCACGCCCACGTACATGCCGCCGGAGCAAGCGCGTGGCGATGCGGTCGATCAGCGCGCGGACGTCTACGCGCTCGGCGCACTGCTCTACAAAGTGCTTTCCGGTGTAGCGCCGTACACTGGTGAGAGCGCGCTCGGCGTACTCGAGGCAGTGAAGGACGGGCCTCCGGTACCGGTGCAGGAGCGCGAGCCCGAAGCGCCACCGGATCTCGTCGCGATCGTCGCGAAGGCGATGGCGCGCAATCCCGACGATCGTTACATCACGGCGAGCGAGCTCGCGCAGGACCTGAAGCGATTCGAGACCGGTCAGCTCGTGGGTGCGCATCGCTACACGACCGGCGAGCTGATGCGGCGGTGGTTGCGCCGGCATCGCGTCGCGGTTGCGATCAGTGCGGTCGCATTGATCACGTTGATCGTGGTTGGCGTGTTCTCGTTGCAGAGAATCGTCGCGGCGAAGAAGGATGCCGACGCAGCAAAGGTCGATGCGGAGCACCAGCGCGACCACGCGATTGCCGGTCGAGTCAACCTCCTCGAGGAACGTGCCCGCACATTGCTCGACAAGAACGCCGGTCACGCGCTCGCGTACCTCGTCGGTGCAGCAGAGGTGGAGACGCAGCGCATACCTGGTGCGCAGCTTTCAAATCGCGCGCGTGGGTTCATGATCGCGGACGCAATCGCGCCGTTCGAAGCCGAGCTCGCGCACATCGACGTTGCAACCGGGAATGTCGTGGTGGCGACGAGCCCGAACGGCAAGTGGGTCGCCGCCGCCGGTAACGGTCCGATCCGGCTGCTCGACCACACGGGCAAGCTTACGAAGTCGCTCGGCGCGTTCGGGACCACGCGGGTGGTGGCGTTCGATGCGGCGAGCACGCGGCTCGTAGCCGCAGGTGACGACGGAATTGTTCGAATCTGGTCACTGGAGCACGAGCCGATCGACACCAGGCCGATCGCAGAGCTCCGTGGTCACACCGGCGCGGTCAACGACGCGGTGTTCAACAATGACGGCAAGCTGCTCGCCACCGGTGGCGACGACAAGAGCGTCCGGATCTGGAACCTCGAAGCTCATACCAGCAAACCCGTCGTGTGCCACGGGTTGCCGGTCGTGTCGGTGCGATTCTCGCCGACGGCACCGAAAGTGCTAAGTGCAAGCGCCGACTTCAGTGCATGCGTGATCGCGTTCAGGGATGCGGGGCCGTACCCATGGATCATCGAGCGGCAGATCCGCGGCCACGATGCGCGCGTCAACAGCGCCGAGTGGAGCAGCGATGGCAAGTTCATCGTTACCGCGAGCGACGACGGAACGGCGCGCGTGTGGAGCGAAGCGAGAGGCAAGCCGGTCTATCGGGACACGCTGAGCCACGAACCGGGCGCTCTCGTCAAACGTGCGCTCGTCACGCGCAGCGGATCGATCATCAGCGCGGGTAGCGACCTCGCGATACGGATCTGGGAATTACCGTCGACGGTACCGAAGGACGGAACCACGCCACCGCGGGTCAAACCGCCAAAACAGCTGGAGGGTCACACCGGTCAGATCGTCGCCGCTGCGCTATCGGCCGACGAGCACTATCTGGCGACCGGCGGTTTCGACGGCCTCGTAAAGATCTGGGATCTAGGCTCGCGGCAGCAGGTCGCGATGTTCGAGCCCGGCGCGGTCGTCACGTCGCTCGCGTTCATCCCGGGCGACCCGAGTCGTGTCGTGACCGGTAGCGCGGATGGCAAGGCGCGCATCTGGAACGCATCGGTCGGCGAGCGTTCACTCGATCTCGGAGCCGCGGTGCGCGCGATCGCCGTGGGACCTAACGGTAAGGTTGTCGCCGGTCTTGGCGACAGCCTCGTTCGCGTTGTCGAACGCGGCGCGACTACCGACACAGTCGATCTCCACCGTCAACTCGGCGCCGTCAATGCGGTCGCGTTCGTCGCAAACGACAAGCTGATCACGGCCGGCGAAGATCCGGCTGTGTTTGTCTGGGATCTGGATCCGAAAGCGCCGAAGCAGTTGCTCGGCACGTTTGCAGAAACGAAGCTCGATCCACCGCCGCCGATCCGCGCGGTCGCCAGGGTGCCGAGCAACGATGGCGATCGGGTGGCGCTAGTTCGCGCGGGCAGGATCGAGCTGTGGCGGCTCGCTAACGATCTTTCGAAGAGTGGCCTCGTGGGCACGCTCGCGCCCGAGCACGGTGCGATCGATACGATCGCGGTGAGCGCGCAGGGGATGATCGTCGGCGTCGGTCAGGACGGCACATTCGCGGTGTGGGACAAGACAGGGAGCCAACTGGCGGCGTCCGGCAAACACGACCCCAGCTACAACGCCGTGGCGTTTGCCCCCGACGGTAGTGCTCTCGTTGCAGCCGGTCCTGGGTTCGCGCGTGTATTCGACGTCACGAGCAAAGGGATCGGCGACGTCGCGATCACACTCGATCCATCCGAGGATATCGGTGTCGTACGCACGGTGCTTTTCGCCGCGGAGGGCGCGTTGGTGATCACCGCTGGTGATCGCGGCCGCGCGCTCATCTGGGACCGTCAGAAGGGCAAACTGCTCGCGCGGCGTGATCGGCACGATGCGGCGATCAACGCGCTCGGAATGGACGGCGAGATTCTTTGGGTCGCGAGCGAGGATCAGACGCTGCGTGCGTGGAAGGTGCACGTCGACACGCGCACGCTCGAGGAGCTGCAAGATTTCATGATCGACCATGTGGCCTGGACGCTCAAGGACGACGTGGTCGTCCGCGTCGAGGACGCGACTGGAAAGCAAGGACCATGAGCGAGAGCGTCGAACAAACAGCAAGCCGGTTGGCGCGCTTCGGCGACGTCGAAGGCGGGCCGGGCAGTGCGTATCTGCTCGTCGTCGATAACGACAGCTCGTCGATCTTCCACCTGCCGCACTCGGGCGCGATCGTGATCGGCCGTGGCAACGACGTCGAGCTCAAGGTCCAGCACGCCTCGGTCTCGCGCCGGCATGCGACGATTCGCGTCGACGAGGGCACGGTGCGCATCGCGGACCTCGGCAGCCACAACGGCACGCGCGTCAACGGCGAGCTGGTTGCCGACGCGCGCACGCTCGCATCGGGGGATGTCGCGACAGTCGGCGATGTCGTGCTCGTCATTCACTTCTCGACGCCCGCCGTCGTCGCGCGTGCGGCGTATGCAGAAGCTGGCTGGCGGCGCCGGCTCGCCGAGGAGCTGGTTCGCGCGATCACGTTCAAGCGCGCGCTCGGCGTTGTGGTCATCCAGGGTGCGTCGGCGGCATCTCTCGGCGCGAACCTCCGTCTCATCGACGTGATCGGCACGAGCGACGACGGCCAGGCGCTGCTGCTATTGCCCGAGGTCGATCGCGAGCAAGCGCGAGAGATTGCCGAGAAGGCGATCGCGCTCGTGCCGAACGCGCGCGGTGGTCTCGCGATGTGCCCGACCGATGCGTGCGACGCCGATACGATCTTGCTCGCGGCGCGATCCGCAGCGCGGCGGGCGGCCGCAGGAGCCATCGCGGATGCGGCGGAGAGCGCGACAAAGATCGAGCTCGGCTCGCGCCACGTGCTGGTCGCTGATCCGGCGATGAGCCGCGTGTTCGCGTTGCTCGAGCGACTCGCCGTGGCAGAGCTGCCGGTGCTGATCACCGGCGAGACTGGCGTCGGCAAAGAGAATGCGGCCTATGCGGTCCATCATTGGTCCAAGCGCAGCGGTCCGTTCCTGCCCGTCAATTGCGCGGCGATCGGACCAGAGTCGCTCGTCGACGCCGAGCTGTTCGGCTACGAGAAGGGCGCGGACACCGGCGCGACGGCGGCGAAGGCCGGTCTGTTCGAGAGCGCGGCCGGCGGCACGGTGTTTCTCGACGAGGTTGGCGAGCTGCCACTCGCGATCCAGGCGAAGCTGTTGCGCGCGCTCGAGGTCAAGCGCATCACCCGGCTCGGCGAGACCCGGGAGCGCGCGATCGACGTCCGGCTTGTCGCGGCGACGAACCGTTCGCTCGAAGAAGAGGTGAAGGCAGGCCGCTTTCGCCAGGATCTCTATTTCCGGCTCTCCGGCGCGACCGTCATCTTGCCGCCGCTGCGCGATCGCCAGTGCGAGATCCCGCTGCTGGCCCGCGCGTTCCTCGTCGATGCCTGCTCGCGCAGCGGGCGAGACCGGATGACGATTACACCGGCCGCAATGCAGGTACTGCTCACCTACAGCTGGCCGGGGAACGTTCGCGAGCTGCGCAACACGATGGAGTACGTGATGGCGGCGGCGCCCGACGACAACGTCGAGCCGCTCGATCTGCCCGAGCGCCTCGGCGGTTCGGCAGCGCCACCGACCGCGGCTGCGGTTCCGCACGATGTTGTCGCCGACGGTAAGACGACGTTTCGGCCAATCAACGACGAGCTCAAGGAGCTCGAGCGCCGCCGCATGGCCGAAGCACTCGCTGCCGCCGGCGGCGTGAAGACGAAAGCCGCACAGCTGATCGACATGCCGATCCGCACGTTCACGCTGAAGCTGAAGCAGTACAAGCTGTGAGCGAGGAGCGGTGGTTGTTGCCGGGCAAGTTTTGCCTGCACGGCAGCGCTTGCCGGTCGCAGGGGCGGAAGTCCTCGTCGTGATGCGGACAGTCCCACCGATTCGTTGGTCCGCTTCGTGCTCTAGCGGTCTGCATGCGCAACTTCCTCCTCGTGATTCTCGTCGGTGCGTCGGCATGTGCGGCGCGTAGCTCCAACCAGCCCACACTCCCTGTTCACTACGCCTGCGGCGAAGCCACCGTCACCCGCAACGGCATCGAGATGCGGTCGTCCGCGACGCCAGGCGAGATCAGCCGGCTGTCGTGGCACGACGACAAGGGCGAGCACTTCGTGACGTGGCCGCTGTCGCCGACCGATCGCACTGCGACCGAGTTCGTCGTGCCGAGCGATCCGCGCCAGGACGCGACGCAGCGCACGTACGACACGACGTTCGGTTCGTCGACCGCTGACTGGCGCCTGACGGACAAGCAGGTCTGCACGGCGCGAGGCGGTTACAATGACCTGCTCGCGCGCTACATGCGCGGCGAGTCGATCGACGATCTGACCCGCGACGTCGGCCTGTCGAGCCGCGAAGAAACCCGCGCGGTGATCCGCAAGGCGCTTGTCTCGCTGCAGAAGAAGTACTGGAGCGAGTGAGCCCTACCGAGGAAGTTGTTTGATGTAGCCCGAGCACGCCCGTGCTCGGGCTTTTCTGCGTCGCCGGTTACTCTTTTGCAGAGCGGATCGTGAGCACGGCGCAGGGGCTCATGCGCACGACACGCTCCGCAACGCTGCCGACGAGCAAGTGCTCGAGGCCGGTGCGGCCATGCGTGCCCATCGCGATCAGATCGACCTTGTTCTCGGTCGCGAACTTCACGATCTCGTCCTCGGGCTTGCCGATGCGGAGGAACGTCTGCGCGGCGACGCCGTCTTTGGCGACGCGCGCCGCGAGATCCGCGAGGTGCGCCTCGGCTTGCTTGATCGCATAGTCCTTGATGTTGATCGGCGCGCCGTTTTCGTCGGGAACGATCGTGATGTCGGGTTTGATCGCTGTCGGCAGGTCGATGACGTGCAACAGCAACAGGTTCGCGCCGTGCGCTTTCGCTTCATCGCGTGCGATCGCGACGGCGTGATTCGCTGACGACGAGAAATCGTGCGGAACCAGGATCGTCTTCCAGATCATGGCCGCGAGCGTCGCAGAGGCCTACAGCGCGGGCAAGCCCCAGGAGGTAGCGACTGCGTTGTACTCGCTGCGCGGAAGCAATAGGTACAGCGGCTGACTCGCCGGATCGAGCTTCTCGAGCAGCGCCTCGAGCTTCGGCTTCTCCATCGCGGTGCAGCCGACCGTCGTCGATTCGGGGCCGCTCCACACGTGGAGGAAGATGCAGCTGCCGGCACCTGGCTTGGCGTCGGGATTGTGGGCGACGTCGAGCACCCACTCGTACGCCTCGTCGTCGCGACGCATCTGCTCGGCGGATTGCCAGTCGGACGCGACCTGCTTGCGGTCGATGATCTTCGTGTAGTGCTCGGACGCAGCGTCGTCAACGCACTCGAGATCGGTGCTCTGCTCGTACGGCATGCGCCAGCCCTTCGGCGCGTCGTCCGCGTAACCGTAGCTCGAACGAAACGCGAATACGCCGGCGGGGCTCTTGCCGTCGCCTTCCTTCTTCGTCGGGCCTTCGCGATTGGGCGCCGACGGATAGAGACCGATGCCCCAACCACTGCCGCTCTTGCCGATCACCGCGGGCCAGTCATCGCCGACGCGCTGCCAGCCGGCCTCTGTGCGTTGCCACAGTGCGAGCCGCGCGTGCGTCGTGGTCCAGTCGTCGACGATCGCGATGACGAGCTGCTTCGTTTGCTTCGGGATCGCGAAACCGCGCGGTGCGATCGCGTTCGTCGCCGATGCAGCCGGCGGTGTTGCCGCTTTGCGATCGCAAGCGGTGCCCAAGGCAACGAACGTCGCAACGATCGTAGCGAGGACGATTGGCGCGCGCGTCACGCGCTCATCTCGAGCATGCGTTGGATCGGCCTCAACGCTTTGATGCGCGTCTCTTCGGGAACGTCGACCTGCGGCTGCAGATCGCGCATGCAGAGGTACAGCTTCTCGAGCGTGTTCTTTCGCATGAACGGACACATGTTGCAGGAGCAGCTCTCGTCCTCGGGCGGCGCAGCGATCAGCGTCTTGCCGGGCGCGGCTTGCTGCATCTTGTGCATGATGCCGGCCTCGGTCGCGACGATGAACGTCTGCTTCGCGCTCTTCTTCGCGTACTCGATGAGGCCGCTCGTCGATGCGATGTGATTCGCGTGGCGCAGGATCTCCGCGGTGCACTCGGGATGCGCGATCACTTCGGCGTCGGGATGCTGCGCCATCAGCTCGAGCAGCCGCTTCTCGGAGAACGTCTCGTGCACGATGCAGGTGCCCTGCCACGTGACCAGATCGGGACGGTTCGCTTGCTTCGCGACGAACGCGCCGAGGTGACGGTCGGGCGCGAACACGACCTTCTGACCTTCGAGCGACTTTACGATCTTCACCGCGTTCGACGACGTGCAGATGATATCGCTCAGCGCCTTCACGTCGGCGGAGCAGTTGATGTAGCTGACGACCGTGTGGCCGGGATACTTCTCGAGCCACTGCTTGAACACGGGCGCCGGGCAACCGTCGGCGAGCGAGCAGCCGGCCGACAGATCCGGAACGACGACGATCTTGTCGGGGTTCAGAATCTTCGCGGTCTCGGCCATGAAATGGACGCCGCAGAACACGATCACGTCGGCCTTTGTCTTGGCCGCCGCCTGCGATAGCTGGAGCGAGTCGCCGACGAAGTC
>DASUFX010000037.1:0-3333 GCA_036274355.1 Kofleriaceae bacterium
GCGAGCCGCACGGCTTGCTCCTGCGAGCCCGCCACCGACGAGCCCGAGCGCTGCGCCGAGCGCGATGAACATCACGAGCATCGAGGCGGCCGGCAGCGCGATCTGCACCGAGCCAAGTGCGTCGTGTAGTGCGGCCGCAACGCCATCGCCGTAGATCGAGACGCCCATCGCGAGTGCGCCCGCAGCGAGCATCGCCGCGATCGCGCCTTGCAGCGCGCCGGCCAGCGCGGTCGGCACGATGATGAACGAAGGCGATGCCCCGAGCAGGTGCAGCACGGTGAGCTCTTGTTCGGCGCGGTCGAGACGAACGCGGATGAACGCGAGCACGACGATCAGCGCGAGACCGGCGAGCAATGCCGCACCCGTCCACGCAACGATGCGCACGGTGCGTAGCGTGCCCGCGACCTTGTCGGCACCCGCATCTTCGACGACCACGTCGTCGACGCCAGGTGTGCCACGCAGCGCGCGAACGGTCGGACTCATCGCGATCACGTCACGCACGCCCGGTGCGAGCGTGACTTCGACGGACGCCGGCAGGCTCGCGAGCTCGACGCCTTCGAGCAACTGCGAATCGGCGCCCAGTGCTTGCTGCAAGCGAGCTCCAGAATCGGCAGCGGTCACGAGCTCCGCGCGTTCGACACCGGGCAGCTTGGCCAGCTCGGTTGCGAGCCCTTGGGCTTTGGCTTCGTCGACGCCGTCGCCGAGGTACACGACCATGCTCGCGCCGAGCCGGGGCGAAGATGTCCAGCGCTCGACGTGGATCGCGGTGAGACCCGCGAGACCGACCGCAAACAGCGCCGCGGTGAGCGCGAGCATCGTCCACAGCGTCGCGCGCGGACGTTCGACCGCGATCCGCGCTGTACGTCGCAGCGCGGACGCAACGTGTGGACCGAGCACTACGTTTCCTCGTCGCTAGCGCCGGGCACCGAGAACGAGCGCCGGCGATCCCACGGACCGGTGACGCGATCGAAGACGGCCTCTGGCGCAGGCCCCGGATCGGGCTCCATCGTCGCGTCGGTCACGTCGAAGTCGAACCGGCGGGACCGAATTCGAGTGTCGCGCGGCGCGAGTGTGCGCAGCTTGCGGAGCGTCCTCATCTTCATGCAACACCTGCCGTGCGAGCGCTGAGGGGGAATGGCACCACGTTGGGAATGTCCTCGTCGGGATGGAGCGGCGTCGGCGCCGACTCGAGCCCGGTCAGAATGTCGTCGATCGCGGAGTCGGCGAGGTTGAGCTCGGCGAGCGCGCGCAGCTTGCCGTCGAGCAGCGCGAGCTGGCGCCATTGATAACGCTCGGCGATCGAGCGCAGCGCCTGATCGCGGCCGAGCACGATCACGGCAGCGCCCTGCTTGCTCGCCGCGGCGAGCGCGTTGCACACGAGCTCGGCGCCTTCGGCGTCCTGCAGGCTCGTCGGGTGATCGGCGATCACGATCTCCGGGGTGCGCACGAGAGCGCGCGCGACTGCGACGCGTTGGCGCTCGGCACCGCCGAGGCAATCGATCGGCAGCGGTGCTTCGGATTTGAGGCCGAGCTGCGCGAGGACTTCGTTCGCGCGAACGACCGTCATCGAGCGCGGCAAGCCATCGATTTCTAGCGGAAGCGCAACATTGAGCTGCGCGCTGCGATCATCGAGCAGGCAGAGATCCTGCGGCACGATACCGACGCGTCGCCGCAACAGGCGGAGGGACGACCTGCGCAATTTCGTCAGATCGCGGCCCATCACCTCGATGCGACCACCGTTCGTCGGAACTTCACCGAGCGCCGCAGCGACGAGGCGGGACGTACCAACGCCCGCTGCGCCGACGATCAGCACCACTTCACCGCGCGCGACTTTGAGGTTCGCTTCGCTCACCAGCGGCTCTCCACCGCGTGGGTGGTCGAGTCGAACATCGACCAGCTCGATCATGCGACCAGCTAAGGTCATTCGATCGACGGAGGCAAAAAAACGGCCGAATCGCCCGCTCCACGTGCATCATTTCGTAGGATTGCCGCCATGAAGTTGTACCCGGTCCTCTCTATCTGCACGCTCGTCGCGTGTAGGTCTAACGAGAGCGACACGGTGGCAAAGCTCGAGACCCGCGTTGCCGCTGCCGAGCAACGTGTCGCTGCGATCGAACAGCGCGGCCCCGTCGATACGCGCGCCGTCGCCGAGGAGCTCCTCGCGAAAGGCAGCGCCGCGGGCCTGCACGGACCGCCGGGATCCGAAGGGCCCGCAGGTCCGAAAGGCGATCCGGGTCCGCCGGGTCCCGCGGGCACGGGGCCTCCCGGACCGATCGGAGAACGCGGACCGAAAGGCGATCCAGGACCGCAAGGTCCCGAAGGACACCAGGGCATTCAAGGCCTGCAAGGACCACAGGGCCTGCAAGGGCCGCAGGGCGCGCAAGGCCCCAAGGGTCCGGTCGGCCCGGCCGGCGCGTACAGCGGCAAGACGGATCTCGCGCGTCGCGAGCATCGCGTGTCGGTCGGCGCGGGACTCGTCGCGACGGCGGTTGCCGGATGCGAACGCGCGTCTGACTTGCTCGTCACCGGCGGTTGCTACGCCGATCCGCAGTGGATGGCGCAGCTCGTCGCCTCGCGCGCGATCGCGATGACCGACGCGCAGAATCCCGCGTCATGGCGCTGCGACTACAAGAACACATCCCCGAGCTCGACGATCGAGATCGTCGCCGAGGCCTACTGCGTGCGGCCACGCGAGTAACTCATGGGCGCCTGGGATTACGGACTCTACGGCAACGACGAAGCGCTCAACACGCGCGGTGTCGTGCTCGCGAAGGTCGTGCTGCCTGAAGATCCGCGCCTGTTCGCCGGCTGCGTCGGCTTGCTTGCATTGCTCGAGCCCGAAGCACACCAGTTCGTTGATATCGGCAACCACCCCGCACTCACGGCGTTGCCTCAAGTCTTGCGCGAAGCGACGATGGTCGCTGCCCAGGTAACCGCGAGCGGCCCACGGCTGCCGTACACCGAGCGCGTGCGCGACATCCTCGGCATCGACGCGAGCTACGGCCGTGTCGTCGATCCACTGCTCGCGCTGCGCGAGACGATCACGATCGCGCGTTCGATTCGCGATCGCTGCACGAAGCTCGTCGACGACGGCTTCGCGTACGGCGATACCGCGATCGGCGGCGTCGTCGGTGTCTTGCTCGAGCTGCGCGAGCTCGGCGTCGCGACCGCGCCGGATCTCGTCGACGAATGGATCGAGAGCTTCGATCATCTGCGCGACATCGGCGAGGACGACACCGACTTCTTGCGCGAATGGTCGCGCTCGTATCGCGCCGCCCTCAAGCTACTCAGCACCGAGCCCGACAAGAAGCTGCTCGGCAGCGAGCCGACGAT
>DASUFX010000038.1:0-3339 GCA_036274355.1 Kofleriaceae bacterium
TTGATCTGCTTCTTGAGCTCGGGCGATGCATCCGGCTCGTCGATGAACACCTTCATCATGTCGAGTGCCTCGGCGGAGCCGAGCTCCAGCGAACGCTGCACCGGCGTGGCCTCGGCGATCGTGACGTACTTCGTCTCGCCGGCCGCGAGGTCGACCTCGAACAGCTGCGAATCGCCGACCTTCATGTACTTCGACGGCGCCTCGACGAGCGCCCAGCCGCTTTCCAGGCGGTGGCGCAAGTAGACCTTTGTCGGTTGCGTGAGTCGGCTCGTGACCGTGAACCGCGTCTGGCGGCGATGCTGGACTTCGGCGGTGACCACGCCGCGCTGAACGGTGACGAGCTTCGCGATCCGATCGTTCTCGCTGTTGTTGCGCGAGATCAGTACTTGGCGATCGAGCGCGAACGGCACGACCACCGACGCTTTCGGCGGCACCGGCTCGGTGATGCCCTCGCCGATGAAGCGCCCGTCGCCGTACACCGTCACGGGGCCGGGCTCGAGCGTGTCGTCCTTCGGGTTGTCGAGGCGCACTGCTTTGAAGGCAAAGCGCTCGTCACCGCGATCGCTGATCGGGTCGTAGAGATAGACGACGCCACCCGTCGTCTCGCCGTGGACCATCGCGACCATCGCGCTCGAACCTGCGCGCACGTTCATCGGGCGGTCCGCCATGAAGTGGCTCTCGCCGACCGGCGTGTCGGGCATCGCGGCGCGTGCAGCCGCGCTTGGCGGCGCGCTGTTCTTCTCGGCATTGCCGGTCGGCGCGACCGCCAGCACACGCAACGAGATGCTCTCGTTCGGCCCGATCTTCGGCACGATGTGGATACGCGTCGATGGGATGCCGTCATCGATGAGCTTGTTTTTCACCGCTTCAGCGCGCTTGCTGACCTCCGCGCTCGATAGCCCGTGCGTCTCGACGACGACGTCCTTCTTGCTGTCGAGCACCTTCTTGACGATGCCAGAGAGCTTCGCGTCGCCTTGCTTCACCGGCGGCGGCGGTTTGTAGCTTCCACCCGATGATCCCGCGGCACTGCCGAGTGCGCTGTCGAACGTGCGTCCCGGCACGGGGATGTTGCGCAGGTAGTCCTTCGTGATCGTGATGCCCTGTGTCGTCGACGTCGGATCGATCGTCGGTGCACGGTCGGTGATCGCGATCGTCTCGCCGCCCACCATGCCGCCGTCGAGCTTCTGATAGACCGGCGTCACCTGGTTGTTCGCAATGTTGATGCCTTTGCGCTCGATGGTGACGTCGCCGTAGAAGTAGGCGAGGTCATAGGTGCCGGCGGGCGCAGTGATGTTGTACGCGCCGCTCTCGTCGGTGATCGCGGTGAGCGTTTCCTTGCCGCCTTTCTTCGTCGCGATCACGGTGACACCGGCGAGCTTCTCGCCGGTTTTCTTGTCGCTGACTACGCCACGTACGCCGCTCGCGATCGCCGGTGGCAACGAGCTGCTGGACGAGCTCGCCGGGGCGTCGGGGCTGTTCGTCAGGCCCGTCGTGTTGATGCCGTCGACGTAATACTGGTTCTCGAGGCTCGACGAGCCCGAGAACGCCACGCCATACGCGTCGCCCTGTGAGCCGGCGACCCTTGCACCGCCCGGCACGCTGCGGACCTCGTTGGCATCGAGCGTCACGAGCTCCTCGGCGCCCGTCGTCTCCGCGTACGGCGACACACCGGTCGGCGGTGCGATCGCGAATCGATCTTCGCCCTGCAACAGGTCGCGGTCGATTCGCCGCACGCTCCACAGGTCGTACCGGAACGACAGCGCCGAGCTCGCGCCGACGCCGACGAGCACGCCCTTCCAATCCTCGTCGGACACGTTGTCGACGATCGCCCAGCCCTCGAGCATCACCTTGTTGTTGCCGCCGACCACGACGCGATAGCTCGGCTTCCATGCCGGCGATTCGGTGACGTACGTCAGCAGCACCTCGGCGTACTTCCGGTCGGCCGTCTCCAGCGTCATCGTTAGATAACTGCCGTCATCAGCCTCCTGTCGCGGGATCGAGACCGCGAGTGGCTTGCGCGTCACCGGGTCGACGACAGTCAGCGACTTGAGGAAGTCATCGACGCGGTCGCGGGGTACTCGGACCGACACGTGGCCATCCGTGACCTTGGCAGTGCGCTCGTAGAACGCGACGCCATTGCGATAGATGACCACGCGCCCGAGCACCGCGCCCTCGACGGAGATGTGGTGCTGCGTGTGGGCACAGGCGGCGGACAACACGATGCTGGCAAGTAGAGAGAAGCGACGCATGCTTCTTCACTACGCGTCGCACTGCGACCGTTCCACGAGACCCTGCTGACGCCTTCGCTCTTGCTGCGGTGTCGCACCCTGCGAGCTTGTCGCAGGTCAGCGCGACATCAGCCGCCGTGCTTGTGCGGCGACTTCTGGCGCTCTGCCGCCTCGAGCTCGGCCATCTGCTCGCGCAGATTCCACGTCGGCTCCTCGAACACGTCTTCGACGAGTGTCGACAGCTCCGGCGTGCCGATCGCTTCCTGGCGCTCGATCGCGTCGCGCACGTCCGTTTCGAGCTGCGCCGCCAGGGCCTCACGCTCGCCGGTCTGTAGCCAGCCGCGCTTTGTCAGGTACGTCTCCATCCGCCGCAGCGGATCGCGCTGGTGACGCCACACTTCGGTGACCTTCTCGTCGCGATAACGCGTCGGATCGTCCGAGCTGGAGTGCGCGCTCACGCGATAGGTGAGCAGCTCGATGAACGTCGGGCCGTCGCCGCGCCGCGCCTTGTCGGCCGCGTACTTCACCACCTCGTAGACCGCGAATGCATCGTTACCGTCGGCGCGCAGCGCTTCGACGCCATAGCCGATGCCTTTGAGCGCGATCGTATCGGCGGCGGTTTGCATGGTGCCCGGCGTCGAAATCGCCCACTGGTTGTTCTGGCAAATGAGAACGACAGGAGCCTTCATGACGCCGGCGAAGTTTAGCGCAACGTGCATGTCGGGCTCCGACGTGCCGCCATCGCCCATGTATCCGAAGCACACCTTGCCGCGATCGCCGCCGATCTTCATGCCCATCGCGATGCCGACCGCATGCGGCACCTGCGTCGACACGCACGACGACATCACGACGTAGTGACGGTCGCGATCGCACGGATGACAGGGCATCTGCCGGCCCTTCGTCACGTCCGCGGCGTTGCCGAAGATCTGCGCGATGTAGCTGTCGAGCGTCATGCCGCGGAACAAACCGACGCCGGCTTCGCGCAGCGCGGGCACGATCCAATCTTGCGGCTCGGTCGCGGCTGCCGAGCCGACGACCGCGGCCTCCTGACCCATCGCTTCGCCATAGAAACCGATGCGACCCTGGCGTTGCAGCGCCATCATGCGCGCGT
>DASUFX010000039.1:0-4931 GCA_036274355.1 Kofleriaceae bacterium
GCTCGGCGATCAGCGCGGTCATCGCATCGCGCTTGAGCCCGTCCTGCGAGCCGCACAGGTTGCACGGAATGATCGGAAACCCGAGGTGCGACGCGAGCTCCGCGATGTCTGCTTCGGCGCAGCCGATCAGCGGCCGGATCACTTCGAAGCGGCCGTCGTCAGTGCGATAGCTCGCCGGCATCGCTTGCAGCTTGCCGCTGTAAAACAGATTGAGCAGGAATGTCTCGAGTGAATCGTCGCGGTGATGGCCGAGCGCGAGCTTGTTGCAACCGAGGCGCTCGGCGGCGGTGTAGAGGATCCCGCGTCGCAACCGCGAGCACAGCGAGCAGTACGTCGACTTGTCATCGATGTGCGTGGTGACGACCGAGTAGGTGTCCTCGCGCAGGATCTCGAACGGCCCGCCGGTCGCCTCGAGGTAGCCGCGCAGGCCGGTGCCGTCGTAGTTCGGCTGCACCTGGTCGAGGTGCACCGCGACGAGCTCGATCTTGAACGGCAACCGCGGCACCAGCTTGGTCAGCAGGTGGAACAGCGTGTAGCTGTCCTTGCCGCCCGACATGGCGACCATGATGCGATCGCCGGGACGCAGTAGCTCGTAGCCCTCGCACGTCTCCTTGACGGTGCGATACAACAGCTTCTCGAGCCGTACGACCTCGGACATGGACGCATTCGTACTCGATCCGCGCCTGCTCGTCATCCTTGGAGTGGTGGCGCTCACCTCGTTCGCCACCGAGGGCGCGATCGGCTTTGGCGGCACGGTGTTAGCCGTGAGCCTGGGCGCCGCGCTGGCGATTCCGCTCGCGCTGCTGCTGCCGGCGTTCGTCCCGCTGAATCTTCTGATGTCTGCGTGGCTGCTCAGCCGCGGCTTTTCCGTGGTCGGCTGGCGGATGCTGGCGCGCGAGGTCGCGCCGGCGGTTGGTATCGGCACCGCGATCGGTCTCGCCCTTTTCCACCTGCCCGCGAAACAGCTGTTCGCGTTCGGATTCGGCGTCTTCGTGATCGGCCTGGCCACGCTCCAGCTCGTACGTCCCGCCGAGAAGGATCTGCCGCGCGCGCTTCGCTGGCTACTGCTCGGCCTCGGCGGCGTCGTCCACGGTCTGTTCGGCACCGGCGGTCCGATGATCGTCTACGTCGCGCGGCGGCGCCTGCCCGACAAGCGCGCGTTTCGCTCGACGCTCGCCGTACTGTGGATCGTGCTCAACATCGCGCTGCTGACGAACTACGCATCGGAGCACATGTACACGGTCACGACGTTCAAGATCTCAGGCGTGATCGCATTGATGATCGTTCCCGGCCTCTTCGTTGGCGATCGAATTCACCACAAGCTCGACGCGGCGCGGTTCGAGCGTGTCGTGTGGGTCGTGTTGCTCTTCGCCGGTTTCGCGGTCGCGATCCGCAACGCGCACGCGCTCTACGGCTGATAGCGCAGGAGCGCGCCATACTCGCCGATGACCCAGCCATCGGTCGCCGACGTGAAGTGCGCGCCGTTCAAATACTGTTTCGTGCCCGCCTCGAGCAGCTTGAAGCCGCTGCCGCTGTCGAGGCCGACCGCGCCGCCCGAGCCTGCGAACCACACGCGCGTCGCGTCACCGCCGACGTCGTAGAGCAGCTGGTTCGTTCCCGTTGTCAGCTTCGTCCACGTGTTGCCGTCGTAGTGCACGACGGTCCCGAGGAAGCCGGAGAGGTAGACGTCGTTCGGACCGCGCCCGAACGCGTCCCAGTAGTCGGTCGTCGCCGGTGACGTCACGGTCGTCCACGTGTTGTTCTGCCAGTGCTGCAGCGTATTCGTGTCACCGCCTGCCCACGCCTCGGTCGCATCGCCGTAGATCGCGCCGAGCCGCAGCGTCGCCGGGCTGGTCACCTGGCTCCACGTGCCGTTGTAGTGGAACGTCTTGCCGTTGTCGCCGACGGCCCAGGCGTCGTTCGCCGCCGCGACGTGGATCGCACGCAACGAACCGCTGACGCCGAGATCGGTCGCTGTCCACGCGGCGCCGTTCCAGTGGGCGACCTGCATGTGCTGCGAGAGCGTGCCCGCCGCCCACACGTCGTCGCCGCTGACCCCAGAGAGTCCCCACACGAAGATCGTCGGTGACGACTGCGCCGTCCACGTGGTGCCGTTGTAGCGACGGATCGTGTTGTCGTCGCCAAGGATCCAGATGTCGTTCGCCGCGCTCGCCCAGATGCGCCGCCACGATGGCCCGTTGGTGTCGCGCGACAGCTCGACGATCTCGCTACCGTTCCAGCGCGCGAGATAACCGCGCAGGCCCATGAACAGGACGTCGTTCGGCCCGCTGCCGCGAATCGACCGAATCTGTACGCCGGCGCTCGGCAGCGGCACGTTCGTCCAGTTCGCGCCATCGTAGTGCACGACGTGGTCGAGGTTCATGCCGCCGACCCACACGTTGTTGGCAGATGTACCCCACACCGCGTCGTAGCTCGCGTAGTAGAGCGGCGCCGGCGGCGCAGCCTCCTCGTGCTCGAGCATCCAGTCGGCGCCGTTGTAGCGCCAGATCTGCGGCTTCGGATAGGTACTGCCGACCGCGAAGTAGGTGCTTGGATTCGCGCCCCACAGATCACTGCGCTCGAGCTGGTTCGTGCCGAACGAAGTGCTCGTCCACTGCGAGCCGTTCCAGTGCACCGCCTCGTTGCCGAGCGCGAGCATCCACACGTCGTTCGACGCAGTGCCGTACGTGACCCCGAGCTGAAGTGTCGCCGGTGTCGACATTGTCGTCAGCGACATGCCGTCCCAGTGCGACATCATTCCGTTCTTCCCCGATAGCCACACGTCGATCGGCGAGCTTCCCCACACGCCGTAGAAACCGTCGGTCGAGATTTGGATCCACGTCCCGCCAGTCCAATGAAATGCGCCATTGCTGCTGACCGCCCACGCATCGACGTCGGAGAACACCTTCAGCGCCGACACGCCGCCGTACTGCCCGGGCTGCTCGGCCATCTGCGTGAGCGTGTCGCCGTTGAGGCGATACACCTTCCCGCCGCCACCGATGATCCAGTAGTCGCAGCTCTTGCCGTCGGCCGGTCCGAAATCGAGTCCCTGCGGCGACGGCTCCTCCCAACACAGATGATCGACCGAGCACACCTTCGCGGGCATGCCGGTGCCGGGGGCGCACGCCCACTCGTGGGCGTCGGGAATCGGTGGACCATCGCCCGTATCGACGCGTGCGTCGGGCGATGCACCATGCCCACCGCACGCGGCCAGAAGCAACACCGCAGCTGCCCGCATCAGGTACAGTCTACGGCAAGAGCTTCGGCAGCTGAAGGTAGTCCTTGAAGCCAACCGCGTTGCCGGCGGCGAGGTCCTTGCGGAGCTCCTTCTCGTACTCGGGTAGGTGGATGAAGATCTGTTTCGCTGTGAGTCCGATCGCGGTGTAGGCGGTGATGTCGCTCTTGCGATTACCGATGCCGGCGGCGATCGGCACCGAGATCGACTTGAGTGTCTTCGTCTTGTACTCGATCGCCGATTCGCCCGGCTTGGCGAACATCCCCTTCGAGAGTCTCAGCAGGCCGCGCGGGAAGCCGTGACGGTCGAGCCACTTGCGCGTGACGTCGATGAACACGTCGCCGCGCGCCGTCGTGTAGATCACGGGATATGGCAGCGCCGCCAATGCCTCGGGCGCGTTCGGTCGATGCTTGATGTCGTGGTCGCGCGACACGACGGTCTTGATGATCGAGTTCTCGCTCCACGAGATCGTGCCGTCGACGTCGGTGATGACGACCTTCGTGCCCCGCGGCGCGACATAGCCGACGAAGTACGCGCCACTGCCGTCACCAACGGCGGCGACGTACATGTCGCGCATGCCGACGGGCAACCGCGCCTTGCCTTCGAGCGTGAGCGCCAGCCGGCCATCGTCGTCGGTCGTGCGGACGCCGAGCGACCTCCACGCGTTGTCGATACATGCGAACAGCTCGGCGTCTTCCTTGTCGACGTCTTTGTCGAGCTTGCCGTAGGCGAGCTTGCCCTCGATGACCTGCGTCGCGTCGTCTTCGTTGGCGATCAGATCGATGCCCCGGTGATTCGGCGACGCCGTCTTCGCGATCAGCTTGCTGCGCTTGTGGCGCCAGCCGACCACGGTGACCGTCGGCGGCGTCGCGCACCGGGTGTCGCTGACCGCAGGCTTCGCCTGATCGGCGTAGGCCGGAGCCGCGATCAGCAAGACGAGCAGCGCGAGACGCACGACTCTATTGTTGCACGAGTGGGGACCACCGCTCGGGCGTGAGTAACCACAGCCAGTCGCGTGCACGAGTTGCAACGACATACAGAGCCCTGCGGAGGTCATCCGATGGATAGAAAGACGAGGAAAGATCTGGCACGACGACGCTGTCGAACTCGAGGCCGGACACTGCGGCGGCTGTCGTCACGATGATGCCCGGCTCGAAGCGAAAATCGCCGTCGAGGACAAGCGTCGGGTCGACGCCGCGCGACAGCTCCGCGTGCAGCCGTCGCGCGTGATCAGGGTTGCGCGCGATCACGGCGATCTGGCGCCACGGATCGCGCGTGATCAGCGCGTCGAGATGCCAGCACAGAGCTGCGGCCTGTGCGAGCGGGCCGTCGCACGCGGTTGCCCACAGCGCCGGGTTCACCGGCGGCTCGCTTGGCAACGCAGCATTGCCCTCGGAGACCGCGCGCGCGAAGTCACCGATCGCGGGGACCGAGCGGTACGTGATCGCGAGCGTGATCTCGGACCACCGTTGCGCGCGCAGCTCGCTGCGAGCGCCTGTCCAGCCGGTGAACCACGCGCTCTCGTCGGTGGCCTGGCGATGATCGCCGGCGAGCGTGACCGTGCTGCCCTTCGCGAGCGCGTCGCCGACTGCTGCGAGCTCGAGCGGTGAACGCAGCTGCGCCTCGTCGATGAAGATGTGATCGTAGTGCGGCAGGTCCGCGCTCGGCAGAGCACCGCGGCGCACGAGCTCGAACA